>CAYONE010000086.1:0-19448 GCA_964405245.1 uncultured Paludibacter sp. | reverse complement strand
TAAGAATCACGCTGAATAACAGAGATATATAATATTAATCGAAATAAAGTCTATTATTTGTTTAAATTTTAGAAAATCGTATATATTTGCATCTTATTTTAAATAATTAAAATCTTTAATACGTGTAGTTATGAAAAAACATCTGATTTCGCTGCTTTTATTAAGTAGCTTCCTTCCTTTACAGCTTTTTGCAATAAGTTTTTCCTTAAATTTTACGAGTTCAGGTAAAAGCACTACATTGGATAGTGTGAAGGTAGTTAATCTTTCAAATGGAGCAAGTATTGTTACCACCGATTCTGTTTTATTATCTGATGAATATGATGGGATTGTACCGGTAAAATCCGATGAGAGCTTAAAGATAATTCCAACTCCCACCATTGGTAATTATATTGTTGAATTTAATTCGTTAAATTTCGGGACGTGTATTTTTAGAATTTTAAGCATTGATGGAAAAGTAATTACTTCAAATTCTAAAACATTAAATTCTGGAATAAACCGTATCAGTTTTAATGCCATTTCCGGTTTAAATATAATTCATATATACGGAAACGGATACAATTATGCCTCAAAAATTGTAAACTTCAATCAATTTGCAAATTTTAAGAATAATGTAATTTTTATGGATTATGGCAATAGTTCCAATAATTCCGTGAGAGTTAAAGCAGAAAATCCGGTAAAAATCTTATTGTTTAAGGAAGGCGACAGAATTCTTGTTAGTGGTTATTCAGGAAATTATTCAAATATTATTGTTGATTTACCAACAGCAAGTAAAACGCTAAATTTCGTTCAAACAGAATGTAAAGATGCATCAGGAAATTATTACTCAACTGTAAAAATTGGTAATAAAATTTGGATGGCGGAAAACCTTAAAACAGCTAAATACCGAAATGGAGATAATATAGTTAATTTTTCAAGTAACAGCGATTGGGGATTTTATAGTATTGGTTCTTATTGTGTTTATAATAATAACGATACAAATTCAAAAACCTATGGAAATTTATATAATTGGTTTGCGATAAATGACAGTAGAAACATTGCGCCTGATGGTTGGCATGTGGCTAAAGATGATGATTGGGCAAATCTTGTCAGTATTTTGGGAGGTGAATCTGTTGCCGGTTATAAAATTAAAGAAACCGGTTTGGTACATTGGGCAACAAATCCAACTGCGACTAATGAAAGTGGATTTTCAGGATTACCATCGGGTTACAGATTGTCATCCGGAAGCTATACAGGCTTAGGTACAAACGCGAATTGGTGGACAGCCGACGAAAATTCTTCGACATTAAGTTGGTATCGTGCAATAAACAGTTCGACGAATGGCATGAGCAGAGATTATTACAATAAAAATACAGGCTTCGCTGTCAGATGTGTAAAGGATCCTGAGCAACCGGAAATTAAAACATTAACTCCACAAAAAGTATCTTATACAACTATTACAACTGGTGCAATTATTATAAGCGATGGAGGTTCGACAATAAACAGTATTGGAGTTTGCTGGAGTCTAACTCCAAATCCTACCATTTTGAACAATAAAACTATTGAACCTGTACTTAAGGATACAGTAATATCTGAAATAACAGGACTTACACCCGGAACTAAATATTATATCAGAGCTTACGCTACTACTTCCTCAGAAACAGTTTATGGAAATGAGTTGGAAGTGTTTGCTCAGGATTACGATACAATTGTAACAGATATTGATGGAAATTCATATCATGTAATAACTATTGGAAATCAAACCTGGATGGTAGAGAACCTAAAAACTACGAAATACAGAAATGGAGATGTAATTGGAACAACAAATTATGCTTCTCAAACAATATATTATGATTCAAATCCAAAATATCAGTGGGCATATAATGGAGCTGAAAGCAATGTTCAAACGTACGGACGTTTATATACATGGCATGTTGTTGCCGATGAAAGAAGTATCGCACCTGAGGGATGGCACATACCATCTGTTTATGAAATTGATAGTTTGCAAAATTATATGATTACTAATGGTTATAATTTCGATAAAACAACAACTGAAAATAAAATTGCTAAAGCTCTATCATCGGTTAATTTTTGGTTATCAAGTACTGTTGTAGGTTCAGCCGGAAATAATTCAGTTTCGAACAATAGAACTGCATTTTCAATGATACCGTCAGGTTATAAAGGATTTGATGGTTATTTTTATGAAATGGGAAATTATGCGCATATTTGGACGTTAAGTACTTCTGAAGTTGATAATAATGCATATTCTATTTCCATTAAATCAAATCTATCAAATTTGATAAGAAATTCGCTGAATAAAAATTATGGTTTTTCGGCAAGATGTATTAAAAACTCTATACCAATAACTGCAACAAATTCAGCAACATTTATCAAGTCAACATCATTCACATTAAATGGAGCGGTTCTCTTTGATGGTGGCGAACAGGTTTCAGAATATGGTTTTTGTTACAGTAAGAATGCAATTCCTCAAATAACTGATGATAAATTGGTTTCGAATAATTATAGTTCAGGCACATTTTATGCTGAAATCGATAGTTTGAGTAAAGAAACTGAATATAATGTAAGAGCATATTCAATTAATAAAAATGGTATATCGTATGGAAATGTTATTAAAGTTAAAACCTTACTAACCGATCCTGAAACTGTCAAGGATATTGATGGTAATGAATATTCAATAGTTACTATCGGGACTCAGAAATGGTTTGGAGAAAACTTAAAAACAACAAGATTAAACGATAGCACAGCTATTCCATTAGTTACAGATGCAAGCGTCTGGAGTTATTCCACAACTCCCGGATATTGTTTTTACAATAATGATTATACGAATTTTAATACTTATGGAGCAATGTATAACTGGTATGCGGTTAACTCCGGTAAATTAGCACCTTATGGTTGGCACGTTGCTTCGGATGCAGAATGGACAACATTAACAAATTATTTAGGAGGAAATAACAATGCCGGAGGGAAAATAAAAGAGGCTGGTACATCCCATTGGTTAGCGCCAAATACCGGAGCTACCAACGAAAGTGGGTTTACAGCACTTCCCGGCGGTGGCAGAGGGAATGGGAATGGTTCATTCTTTCAGATAAAAGATGGTGGATTTTGGTGGACATCAACTCCACAAACAGATTACTATACATATTTCAGAAGTCTTAGTTATAGCAGTACAAGTGTAGGAAGAAGTGGCAGTGGTAAAGAAAACGGACTTTATGTTCGTTGTATTAAAAATTCATTACCCGAAGTAAAAACAAATTCAGTTACATCGATTTTTTCAACAAAAGCTACAGTGAACAGCGTTTTAACCTCAAATGGAGGTGATATAAATACAGAATTAGGTTTTTACTGGGATACATTGCCAAGTCCAACAAAATACAGCTTTACAAAAAAAATCACTGACAAGAATTCAAATATTTGTATAATAACAGATTTAATTCCAAATACTAAATACTATTTGAGAGCATATGCCACCAATAGTGAAGGTACTGTTTTTGGAAATGAAGTTACTTTCACAACTTTAATTAATGATCCGGAAGGAGTGGTTGATATAGATGGTAATTTTTATCATACAATTACTATTGGAAATCAGGTTTGGATGGTTGAAAACTTAAAAACTACGAAATATCGTAACGGTGATATAATTGGAAGTACTAATACAATACTTCAGGATATTAGTGCTGAAGTTGCTCCAAAATATCAATGGGCTTATTTAGGAAATGAGTCAAATGTAGAAAAATACGGGAGATTATACACATGGTATGCAGCAAATGATTCACGAAAAATTACACCTGAAGGTTGGCATGTACCTACTGATTCTGAATGGTCAGAGTTAGAAACATATTTGATGCAAAACGGATTTAATTATGATGGAACCACCTCTGGTAATAAATATGCTAAGGCATTAGCTGCAGATTTTGATTGGAATTATTATGGAAGTCAGGGTGCAGTTGGCAACACTGATTATCCTTCAATACGAAATATCTCAGGTTTTACAGCACTTCCGGGTGGAGTTCGTGATGCGATACCATCAATTTTTGGCAGTATTGGAAATTATGGAATTTGGTGGACTTCTACAGAATTCAATAATAAATTGGCTTGGGATAGAGGAATTGATTATAGTCTGGCAAGTGTAGGCAAATTAAATGTAAATAAATCAAATGGATACTCAGTAAGATGTATTAAAAACTCAAAGCCGGTTACATCAACTAAATCAGCAACGAAAATAAAATCAACTTCATTCAGGATAAGTGGTGAAATTGTTTTTAATGGTGGAGAAGATGTTACAGAATGTGGTTTTTGTTATAGTTATGAAAGAGTTCCTGATACAACCGACACAAAAAAAATTTCAGATACCGTTATTTCAAACGAATTTTTTGTCGATATTTCTAACTTAAAACCTGAAACAGAATATATTGTAAGAGCTTTTTCAATCAATAAAAATGGTATTTCGTATGGTAATATTATAAAAGTCAAGACTTTTTTGACTGACCCGCTTACAGTAGAGGACATTGAAGGAAATGTATATCAAACGGTACAAATTGGCAATCAGGTTTGGATGGTTGAGAATTTGAAAACAACAAAATACAACGATGGTACACCTTTAATAAATACCTCAAGTGGTTTAGATTGGTTACTTCAAACTACAGGTGCATATTGTTGGGCACAAGATAATATATCGTTTAAAAATACTTACGGTGCTTACTATAATTGGTATGCAGTTAGTTCTGGAAAATTGGCTCCTGATGGTTGGCGTATCCCTACTGAACAGGATTGGATAACTTTACTTAATTACTTAGGTGGAGCTGATGTTGCAGGGGGAAAATTAAAATCAACGGGTACAACTTATTGGTACTCTCCAAATACTGGGGCAACAAACGAAAGTGGATTTACTGCTTTACCTGCCGGCTATAGAACAAAAGCAAATGGAAGTCATCCTGGTATGGGTGAAGTGGCAGCATTCTGGTCATCAACAGGTAATTTCAATAATTATGGACGGTTATCATTAAGCTCTACTAATTCAATATTTAATTATGGCATGGAAAATGGTAATTTTGGAATGAACGTTAGGTGCATAAAAAATTCATGAATCATGATATTAAGAAAAAAGCCATTTGAGGGATTACTCAAATGGTTTTTTGTTTGCAATTATTAATACTACAAAAGATTTTTAATTGTATTTAAAAATAAATTATCTTTGTGGATGCTGAATTTATGTGTATATTTTTAATTTTGGAAAACTGAATTTGAAAAGTGGGAGATAATTTAAAAGATAGAGCATTAGGTGCTATCAGATGGAATTCCATTGATAAGTTAGGTCAGCAAATAATGCAATTAATCATCAGTGTTATACTTGCAAGACTACTTACTGCTGAGGAGTTTGGTTTAATTGGTGTTTTACTAATCTTTAACGCATTGTCAACAGTTTTGATTGATGGAGGCTTTGGCCAGGCATTGGTTAGGAAGCAAAATGCAACTGTAGCAGATTTTAGCACTATTTTCTACTTTAATCTATCTATTTCTATACTATTATACTGTGTTCTTTATTTGCTTGCTCCATATATAGCTGTTTTTTTTTCGCAGGATCAATTGACTATAATTGCAAGGTTCTATTTTCTATCCATAATTTTTTATGCATTGTATTTTATACAATATGTAATTGTGGTAAAGGAAATGCATTACAAGAAAATGGCTGTAGTGAATATTGTAAGTGTGATGTTCAGCGGAGTAATATCTATCATACTGGCATATAATAATTGGGGAGTATGGACTTTAGTAATTCAACAGTTAGTTTATCACATTTTAAGAGCTGTACTGTTCTTTTATTTTGTTAATTGGAAACCCAAACTGCTTTTTACTATACAAACTATAAAGGAATTTTGGAAATTTTCAATAAATCTGCTTGGAACTATCTCCCTTAATGTTGTATTTAATTATATTTATATAATTATAATTGGACGATTTTTTCCTGTCAAACAAGTTGGATATTATAATCAGGCAAATAAATTAAGTGAGACAGTTAATAGTGGTGTTCTTCAGGTACTACAAAATACAGTTTTTCCTGTTTTTGTGCAGATACAGGATCAAAAAGAAAGATTCATAAGAATTTTCCGAAAAATGACAATTATGATTTCATTCTTTTATTTTCCTTTGATTGTTGTATTAATAATTGTATCAGAGCCATTGATCTTAATACTGTTATCTGACAGGTGGACACATTCAATAGTTCTTTTTCAACTACTTTTGTTATCAATTTTTTTTAATCCATTTTATTCTATCAATGTAAACTCACTAAATGCCCGTGGTGAAACCGGCTTAACGCTTAAACTTGAAGTTGTAAAAAAGGTTCTTATTTCTTTGTCAATAATTTTACTTTTTAGTTTTGGAATAAAATGGATGCTGGTTGGACTAATTTTGTCGAATTTAATATCATATCTTTATTCAATGGTTTATATTAAAAAGGTATTCATGCACTTTTTTAAACATCAATTTTCTGATATATCATTAGGTATTATTGTTGCTTTGGTAATTGGAGTAATTTTATTTTGTCAAAATTATTGTTTTACATCTTTTCATCTCAGATTTGTGATTCAATTAGTAAGTGCAACATTAATATATTTAATTTTATTTCGACTCTTACAACGGGAACTTTATGACAAGTTCGAAAACTTTTTGAAACAGAAAATTAAAAGATAGAATTAGAATGAGAATATTTTTGTTTACTAACAATTTTCCTTACTCAAATTCAGAGACATTTCTCGAAAATGAAGTAGGGTATTTGAGTAACAGTTTTGATAATATTGTAATTATTCCACTTGAGAAAAAAGATGGGTGCAGAGCATTAACCCACAATTCCGAAGTATGGGCTCCGATCCTGTCTTTTAATTTGAATGACAAACTCTGGCTTATAATCAAAGGTATTTTTAATTTATCGCCTTTTTGGATTGCAATTAAAGAGTTTATTAGTGAGAAAGTTTATGTGTCTAAGGGGAAAATATGGAAGTTCTTTACATATTTTTTTCTATTTAGAGCGATAAATTCAAATAAGGAGTTGTTGCGAAATCTGGAGCATAACATTGAATCTGACGATATATTGTATTTTTACTGGGGTGATAAGTCAGTAATGCTATTACCTGCCATTAAATCGTTTTGTAACAATAAAACTTTTGTTCGTTTTCACGGGAGTGATTTATATGAAAATATTGATGCCGGTTTGATTCCGTTCAGAAAATATATTCTGACATATATTGATGAAGCATTGTTTATATCGGACAATGGGAAAAGGTATTTTAGTGAAAAATATGGTGAAAACATAGTTTCTCAGCTAACAGTATCAAGACTTGGGGTTTCTTTCAATGGACTGAATCCAACAGGTAATCAAGATTACTTTCACATCGTGTCATGTTCTAATATGGTGCCTTTAAAGCGCCTGCACATAATAGTGGAAGCATTAATGTTAATTGATAAGCAAATTTGCTGGACTCATATCGGCTCGGGGCCTGTGATGAAATTAATTTCAGATAGTTCCATTGAACTTCCATCAAATATTAAAGTTGTATTAACGGGATCGAAGAATAACAAGAACGTGATTGATTTTTATTTGCAAAATCATATTGATTTATTTGTAAATGTGAGTGAAACCGAAGGAGTACCTGTGTCAATAATGGAGGCACTTTCGTGTGGAATTCCTATACTCGCAACTAATGTTGGAGGAACGGGCGAAATTGTTGATAATCATGTAGGTGAGTTGGTTGATAAAAATATCTCTGCTGATGAATTGGCTCAAAGAATATTATATTTTTATAATAGTACCGATTTGTCAATATACAGAAATAATGCTACAAAAAGATGGGAACAACTTTGTGATGCAGAGAAGAATTATAATGAATTATGTCAAATTCTTAAAGATAAAAAATGAACTTAATTGACAAAAAAAATGTATTACCACTAATAAATAATGGTACTTTAAGTAAAGTGATTCTTGAATTAGGTTGTGGTCCCGATAAAAGAATAAAAAATTCAATTTCATTTGATTTGGTTGATTTGCCCGGTGTAGATGTGGTATGTGACCTTAACTTTGGATTTCCATTTTTGGCGGATAATTCAGTAGACGAAATTCACTCTGAACATTTTTTGGAGCATGTAGAAAATCTTGGAGCTTTTATTAAAGAAATATACAGGGTATTAAAACCCGGTGGACGAAAATTTATAACTGTTCCACATTTTTCCAATCCATATTTCTATAGCGACTATACTCACAAAAATTTCTTTGGTTTATATAGTATGAGTTATTTCTCAAAACAAAATTATTTTCGAAGAAAGATTCCAAACTTTTATAATGATATCGATTTCAAAATAGTTAGTGTGAATTATAGGTTTAAATCAAGATGGTTGTTTCCAGGATTTATTAATAAACATTTTGGTATTTTTATCAATAAGTCAAAGGCAATGCAAGAATTTTATGAAGCAAATCTGACTTATGCAATTCCATGTTCAGAACTAATATTTATAATTGAAAAAGTATGAATCAGGGTTATCCTAAAGTTAGCATTGTAATACCTGCCTATAATCAACCACAATATATATATCGTGCTGTTCACAGTGCTTTAATGCAGGATTATACTAATTTAGAAGTAATTGTTTCGGATGATAGTTCGAATGAAGAAACAAAATTGGCTTTAAATGATTTGTTTGCAGACAATCGTTTAAGGTACTATCGCAACGAACCACAGTTAGGGAGAGTTCTGAACTACAGAACTTGTTTATATAAATATGCTTACGGAGACTGGGTTTTGAATTTGGATGGCGATGATTATCTGATTGAAAATTCTTTTATCTCAACTGCCATAGAGCTGATAAAAACTGATGAAAATATTGTTTTCGTTCAGGCAGGTGGTTTGGTGATAAATTCAGAAAATGTAATTTTACAAACAAAATTGCCATTACGTATTGGAAGTTATATTGTAAAGTCAGGTTGGAGATATCTGAAAGATTTTGCACATCAACGGAACTTCCTACATCTTACAACCTTATATAATGCACAGATTGCTAAAAATATTGATTTCTACCGTTTTAATGGACTATCATCTGATTTAGAATCATTCATGAGACTTGCTTTGCATGGAAAAGTAGGACTTTTGAATATGAAAGCAGGTGTTTGGTTTCAGCATAGTCTGAATACATCAGCTAATGCCAGCGAATCAGAAATAATTCAGAATACTAAATGGATCGATAGTGTAATGGATTATGCATTAAATAATTCTCTATTGAATAGGTTACAAATATGTTTTTGGACATATTTTGTGAAAAACAATGAACTAAATTATGAGTTTATTCGCAGACTACGTAATCAAAATACTAAAAGCGATAGAGTAAAGTATCTGAAAGGAATATTAATTAAATATCCACTAACTTTTTTTTATCCAACTTTCCAGAAAAAATTATTTCAAACTTTTTCAGAAAGAAAGACTTTGACATGAGTTTGAAAGATTTGCAGCTTTTTTACAATTTCAAAATTTCTTTCACCGCCACTTCTGCTGCTTTACCATTTCCGTAAAGGTCGATGCTGAAGTCGGATGCTTTGGTTTTGAAAAATTCGTAGGCTTCTTGAAGTTTAATTGAATCGCTTCCTGTGAGAATATTGTAACCGTTTTCGACTAATTCTGTCCATTCGGTTTGTTCGCGCAGTGTTATGCAATGCTTACCAAAGAAAAAAGCTTCTTTTTGAACGCCTCCACTGTCAGTAATCACTAATTCGCACGATTTTAAAAGCATTATCATGTCGAAATAGCCAACCGGTTCAATTAGTTTGAAATCTGGTAAGATATTTTGTTCGTTCAGTATTTTGCGGGTACGCGGGTGAATAGGAACTACAACAGGTATTTGTCGGTTTATCTGATTTAAACCTGTTATTATATTGCGTAGGTTCTCCGGCGAATCAGTGTTTTCCTGACGATGTACTGTTGCTAAAATAAATTTATTTAAATTTATCGATTTCAGAATATTTGATTTTTCAGCAGCTTTTAATGCATAATACATAGCTGCATCCTGCATCACGTCCCCGTTTTTAAAAATCTTCACCGACATATTCTCGAAACCTTCGTTTTTCAGGTTAACAATAGCAGTGTCGGTTGGGCAAAAGAGTGCTGTGGAAATCCTGTCGGTGAGGATGCGGTTAATTTCCTCCGGCATGGCCATGTTAAATGAGCGCAAACCTGCTTCCACATGAATTACCGGAATTTGCAGTTTTGCTGCTGCCAATGCTCCTGCTAAAGTCGAGTTTGTATCGCCATACACCAAAACACCATCAGATTTTTCAGCCAGGAGAATTTTTTCAATGCCTTCAAGCATTCGTCCTGTCATTGTGCCATGCGAAACGCTGTGAATTTCGAGTTGATAGGAAGGTTTGGGAATTTCCATTTCACTGAAAAATACTTCCGACATATTGGCATCGAAATGTTGGCCGGTGTGGATGATTTTTTCGTTAATCCCTGCAATCTGAAACTGACGACTAAGCGTGGCAGCTTTTACAAACTGGGGACGTGCGCCTACTATAGTGATTATTTTTTTCATCTGAATAATTACCTCCTTACTAAAACTTTCCCAAACTCTCTTCAACCTCTATCTCCCTTCGGGGACTTTCTCCAAAAGAGAAAAAAATGGTAATTTTATTTTTTTGAGATGGAGTAAGAGAGGAGGAATAAAAAGAATGATATTTTCTTAATTAATTGATAATGTTTTAATTAACTCTGCTAATTCTCCGGTAAGCGATTTACGTGAGAATTTTTCAATTGAACCTGATAGTACGTGTAACTGATTGTTTTTGTATTTATTATAAAAATCAGTGATTATTTTTTTAGTTTTTTCTACATCTTCAAAATCAATCATAGTACCTGCTTGTGTTTGGTTCAGAATTTCTGCAGCATTGCCATCGGTTGGTCCAATACCAATAATTGGTCGTTTTGCTGCGAGGTATTCGAAAAATTTACCTGTGAGAATTCCTTTTGCATTGGCCGAATTATTAATGAGCAGGAGCAATATTTGCGATGACTGTTGGCGTTGAATGGCTTCGTGATGTGTAAGATAATCTGTTTTAATCAAGTTCCCACTTAATCCGCATGCATTAATATTTTCCAAAACTGAAAAGTCAGTTTTTCCTATCAGTTGAATTTCCAAATCGGTTTTCAAATCTGAATTTTCCTGTACTAATTGGCTTAATGCTTTCCAAACCACTTTCGGATTCCGTGCAGCATTCAGTGTTCCGATGTGTGATATTGTGAACTTTTTATCAAGAACAACTTCTTTTGTACTCGTATCTTCAGTATCGAAACCATTAGGAATCACTTTTAGTAGTTTGGGTTGCAAAAGCTTAAATTCTGCTTCCATTCCTTTCGAAACCACCACAATTGCATCGGCTGACTTTATTACTTGTCGTTCCATGCGATGATGGATTTTATCAGCAAACCAGGTCAAATTCAAATCTTTATAAAAGTCAATATTGGTCCATGGGTCGCGAAAATCGGCAATCCATTTAAGTTCGGGTATGTTTTTTTTCAATCCCAAGCCAATTATATGCATTGAATGGGGCGGTCCTGTGCTTATAACAGTTTCAATATGATTGTTTTTAATATATTCAGTCAGAAATTTTATCGAAGGTTTAATCCAGAATTTTCGCGGATCGGGAATCAGAAAGTTTCCGCGAATCCAAATGGAAATTTTATCTTTCAGACTTTGTTTTTTATTTTCGGAGATAAAACCTGCATTAATTTTTTCTCCATTTTTACCTGTGAGTTTTCTGTAAATGTCGTAAGGTTCCCAAATATGAGTTTTACAGATTTCAATATCTTCTGGAATATCTTTGCTGAAAGAGTAATCTAAAGATGGATATTCCGGATTCTCGGGTGTGTATATAATTGGTTCGTAGCCAAAATTACGCAGGTATTTTGTGAATTTTACCCAACGTTGAACCCCAGCTCCACCACTTGGAATCCAGTAATATGTGATAATCAGAATCTTCTTCATTTCTGCGAATACTGATCAATTAAATAATATCCGGCTGTTGTGTAAAAATTTCGCAAATATCGGATATTTAATAGCGACAATAAAGTGCGTGGTTTAAGTCCAAATTTAATTTCGTAATTCGGGTTTATCAGAAAGTGCTTTTTTACCAGCGTTTTGTATCCGTTATTTTTACAAATACTTTCAAATCGTTCAAGGCTGATGCCGGTTTCTTTAATTTCGAGCAACGAAGTAATTTTTGCATCGCTTTCGCCAAAGAGTTTCAAAACTGATTTATACAAATTTGCAGGAAGTAAATGAAAATAGGGCAGGAGCGACAAGAATTTGTTTTCGCAAATTTGCTGATGTCCGCCAAAAGGATTTTGCCAGGGCGGAAATGCAAAAAATGCTACTCCACCGGGCGCCAAAAGACTCTTCATCAAATCCATAAATTTGTCCTGATTGTGAATATGTTCAATAACATCGCGCAGTATAATAAGGTCGAATTTCGCCTGAAATTCTTTTATATTATAAATGTCATCGCTGATAAGTTGTATGTTAGCAGCCAAAGGATGGTTGCTGTAAAATGCCTTTCCTTTTTCAATTTTCGGAGAGCTAAAATCTACACCTGTACAAACGCAACCCATATCGAGAAAGGGCTTCAGATTTCCTGCTTCGCCACAACCAATTTCGAGTATCTGCATACCCGCTTTCAGCGGAAAAACTTCGCTGATAAATGGAACAATGTATTTTTTCGTACTTTCAATTTGTTCGTTAAGATATTGTAACGGATCACGATGTCGTTGTTGCATAAGTAATTTATGTGCCAATTTCTTAATATGCCAATGTACTTATCTTCCTTTCCTTTTGGAGAGGGTTGGGGTGAGCTTTTATCCCAGCGTTTCTATCGCTTTTCTAATTCTTTTTATGGTTTCATCTTTTCCGATTATGGCTGTTATATCAAATAAATGAGGTCCTTTCAATTCACCAACCAAAGCTAATCTGAAAGCGTTCATAATTGCTCCAAGGTTATATTCACTTTTTACAATCCATTCTTTTACTGAGTTTTCAGTATTTTCAACCGAGAAATTATCAATTTCTTCCAATAATGCAATTAATTCCTGTAACTGATGTGGAGTTTCAGGCTTCCAGCGTTTTTGTACAGTTTTTTCATCGTAACTTTTGGGAGCTTCGAAGAAAAATGACGACTGACTCCATAGTTCGTTTACAAAGTTTACACGTTCGCGCACAAGTGAAACAATTTTCTGAACTTTATCCGAATCTTCAATAATTTCTTTATCAACCAGAATGTGTTGATAAAGATCGGTAATTTCTTCGAGCGATTTGTTTTGCAAATATTTATGATTGAACCATTTGCCTTTTTCGTAGTCGAATTTTGCACCACTCTTACTTACACGATCGAGTGAGAAAAGTTCAATTAATTCCTGCATGGAGAAAATCTCCTGATCAGTACCCGGGTTCCAACCCAGTAAAGCCAGAAAGTTTACCACAGCTTCTGGAAAATAGCCTGCTTCGCGATAACCTGAGGATTTTTCGCCCGATTTTGGATCTTTCCATTCGAGCGGGAAAACCGGAAATCCCAACCGGTCGCCATCGCGTTTGCTGAGTTTACCGTTGCCATCGGGTTTTAGTAGCAAAGGTAAATGTGCAAACTCCGGCATTTGCGCTGTCCAGCCCAAATACTCGTAAAGCAATACGTGGAGTGGGGCAGAGGGTAACCATTCTTCGCCACGAATGACGTGCGATATTTCCATCAAATAATCATCGACTACATTTGCCATGTGATATGTAGGCAGTTCATCCGATGATTTGAAAAGCACTTTATCGTCAATCACCGTAGAGTTGATAATCACTTCGCCACGAATCAAATCCTGTACTTTAATATCGCGGTTGGGTTCAATTTTGATACGCACAACATATTGTTCACCATTAGCTATGCGACTTTCTACTTCATCGGCCGAAAGTGTAAGCGAATTGGTCATTAAATGACGTGTCGAAGCATCGTACTGAAAATTCGCTATTTGAGCGCGTTTTATTTCAAGTTCCGAGGGAGTGTCAAAAGCTAAATAAGCCAACCCTGCTTCAATCAGCTGATCAACATATTTGCGGTATATGGTTTTACGTTCGCTTTGGCGATATGGCGCATGTTTTCCTTGTTTAACAGCTCCTATTCCTTCGTCAATTGTTATTCCTAACCACTGCAATGCTTCAATAATATAAACTTCGGCGCCCGGCACAAAACGTGCAGAGTCGGTATCCTCGATACGCAGAAGCATATCGCCGCCATGCTGACGGGCAAAAAGGTAATTGTAAAGAGCTGTACGTACGCCGCCTATATGAAGCGGTCCGGTTGGACTTGGTGCAAAACGTACTCTGACTTTTCTCATAAAATTATGTATTTTCTTTAAGCTACAAAAGTAATATATTTTATCTGAAGTATATAAACCTACCGATAACAAAAAAACCTTCCGGATGTGAATCCAAAAGGTTTTATCTGAAAAGTCTCCTTCAGGGGATTTAGGGTTTTACTCCTGATTCAATGTTACGCGTTTGAATGCAACACAAGTTAATTGTTTTTTTGCAAGCAGTTCTTTTACTGTTATTTTTCCTGCATCTTCACTGCCTCCTTCGTATTTTTGTTCTAAAAGGGTAAATTCTTTGAAGAATTTTGCCATACGTCCGGCAGCTATATTGTTAACTTTCTGTTCTGGTAAAGTTGCAGATTTTTCTGCTATCACTGTTGACTTTATTTCGCGGGCTTTTGCTGCATCTTCTGCGGTAATCCAACCTTTTGCCATATTTGATTCAATGTGGCTTTCGGTATCAACATGCGATGGATTAATACCTGCTTTTTTCAGCGCTACTTCTACTTCCTTTGCAATAAGTTCAGTTTTGGTTTTTTCGATAGCCACTGCCAACTCATTATCTTTAACCTTCTGAGGTACGGCTGATTCATCAATAGCTACAGGTGACATTGCTGCAATGTGCATTGCTATACCTCGTATTGTTGCGTATTCTGCGTCTTTTTCAGCAAAGGCAACTAAAGTGGCCAACTTGTTTCCCGGGTGGATATATGCTGTGGTTGAACCACCTTCAACGAATTCATAGTAGTCCAATTCCATTTTTTCGCCGGTTACACCCGAACGGTCAGTTACTAGTTCAGCCACAGTTCTACCTTCTATGCTTAAAGCTTTTACTTCTTCAAGATTAGCAGGTTTTGCTGCCATTACAGTATCGAGAATACTTTGTGTAAGTGCAACGAAATCTGCATTTTTAGCAACGAAGTCAGTTTCGCATTTCAATGCAATAATAGCTGCGAAACCATCGTTGGCTGCTGCAAGCACACAACCTTCAGATGCTTCACGGTCGCTACGTTTTGCAGCTACAGCCTGTCCTTTTTTGCGAATTATTTCAATCGCTTTTTCAAAATCATTTTCTGCTTCGATCAATGCGTTTTTACAGTCCATCATTCCGGCACCTGTCATTGTACGCAATTTCGAAATTTCTGCCATTGTTACAGCCATAATATAGCCCCCTTTTATTCCCTCACGGGGGGAAATCTGGTGGGATAGATTTTTTAATGTTATATTTAATAGATTATTAATTTACTATTTGACAATTTACCATTTACTATTTGATTGAATACGAATTTCATCGTTCCGTCACAAATTTGTAAATGGTAAATTGTAAATGAAAAAATCGTAAATGATTTTTATTCTTCCTCTTTGATGAATTTTTTTGCTACGTTAGCATTTAAAGCTTCATCGTCTTCTTTTTGAGTTCGCGGACGTTTTGTGATGCGCGATTTTTTCTCTTTTACAACCGGAGCTTCAGCTGCTTCTGTGTCAACTTTTTCAACTTTACGTTCCTCAATACCTTCCTGAATTGCTTCAACCATTGCTCCCAAAATTACATCAACTGACTTTGTTGCATCATCGTTTGCAGGGATTAAGAAATCAATTCCGTTAGGATTAGAGTTTGTATCAACAATTCCGAAAACTGGAATACCCAAACGTTGAGCTTCTTTAACAGCAATCTGTTCTTTCATTACATCGATTACAAAAAGTGCTGAAGGCAAACGTGTAAGGTCGGCAATTGAGCCAAGGTTCTTTTCAAGTTTTTCGCGTTGACGAGCAATTTGAAGTTTTTCGCGTTTTGAAATGTTGTCAAACGTTCCATCGCTTGTCATTTTATCGATGGTAGTCATTTTCTTCACAGCTTTACGAATTGTAGGGAAATTGGTGAGCATACCTCCAGCCCAACGTTCAGTGATATAAGGCATTTGAACCGATTTTGCTCTTTCAGCTACAACATCTTTTGCTTGTTTTTTTGTGGCAACAAATAAAACTTTACGACCTGATTTTGCTATGCTTTTAAGCGCAGCTGCAGCTTCATCAATTTTTACAACTGTTTTGTGTAAATCAATAATATGAATTCCGTTACGTTCCATAAAAATGTATGGTGCCATAGCGGGATTCCATTTACGTTTGAGGTGTCCAAAGTGGCAACCTGCTTCTAATAATTGTTCGAAATTTGTTCTTGACATTTTTTGTTTTTTGTTATTTGTTTACTTTCTTCTTTGTTACAGAAACCAATTTCCGGGTAGCCATATTTATGCTATGAGTCCCGGAAATTTAGATACTAAACCAAGCCCATTGACTATTTATTCATTTACAATTTACTATTTAAGCTACGACTCGCCGTAAAATGGTAAATGGTAAATAGTTTAATGGTAATAAATTTTAGCGTTTCGAGAATTGGAATCTTTTACGTGCTTTTGGTTGACCCGGTTTCTTGCGTTCCACTTCGCGTGGGTCGCGGGTCATGAAACCTTCCGATTTTAATGCTGGTTTGTCTTCAGGATTGATTTTTACTAAAGCGCGAGCAATAGCAAGACGCAACGCTTCTGATTGACCTTTAAAACCTCCTCCTGAAATATTCACTGAGATGTCGTATTTTCCATCAACACCTAATTTATTCAATGGTTGTTTTACAACATACTGTAAAAGGGGCGATGGAAAATATATTGTAAGTTCACGTTTGTTTACCGTAATTTTTCCTGTTCCTTCGCTTACGAAAACCCGGGCAACTGCCGCTTTTCTTCTTCCTAAGGCATTTACTACTTCCATGTTGTTTATTTAAGTGAGTTTAAATCGATTTGTTTTGGTTGTTGTGCCTGCATATTATGTTCAGCGCCACCGAATACGTACAAATTACCTAAAATTTTTGCACCAAGCTTGTTTTTAGGCAACATACCCTTTACTACTTTTTTGATAAGTTTTTCAGGCGATTGAGCCATTAATTTAGCAGGTGTGGTTTCACGTTGTCCACCGGGATAGCCGGTATGACGCAGGTAAACTCTGTCAGTCCATTTGTTGCCTGTTAATTGTACTTTTTCAGCATTGATAATTATTACATTATCTCCACAGTCAACGTGTGGTGTGAAATTAGGTTTGTACTTGCCACGCAACAATTTGGCAACTTTTGATCCCATACGACCTAACACAAGGTCAGTAGCATCAACCAAAACCCATTCTTTCTGCACAGTTGCTTTATTGGCAGAAATGGTTTTATAACTTAATGTATCCACTTTGAAAATTATTTTTTACTATTAATAATTTATGATTTTTTACCTGGTGTAGCTCTTGCTTTTGAGGAGGCTAATCGGCACAAAAACAAGCCTTTTGCACTGGTTGAAACCAATTGCTGTTTATGGATAATAAACGGACTGCAAAGATACTGTTTTAGTTTGAATTATCAAATAACTGAAATAAAGTTTTTTTTATCAATGTTTTTGCTGATTTAGTCTATATTTGTAACCGTTTTTTGCAGTTCTGTTCTATGCGTTTTTGTAGATATAAAAATGCTATACAGTTTTCATTATAAATATTTGTACAACCTGATGACAACTCTTGAAAAAGAATTTTATTTACGCGATGCAGTAACTGTTGCGCGTGAGCTTTTAGGAAAAGTAATCGTACGAACATGGGATGATGGTTCTGTAAGTAGATTTGTAATAACAGAAACCGAAGCTTATCTCGGGCATGAGGATAAAGCTTGTCATGCTAGTAAAGGACGTACGCCACGCAATGAAATTATGTTTGCTGAAGGTGGTTGTATTTATGTGTATCTTATTTATGGTATTCACTGGATGCTGAATGTAGTTACAGGTTTTAATGATTCACCACAAGCAGTCTTAATTTGTGGTTTGAATAATATAAGCGGATCGGGCAGAGCAGCTAAAACTCTCAAAATTGATAAAAGCTTTTATGGCGAGAATTTATTGAACTCTAAAAGAATTTTCATAGAGGATGCGCCGTTGGTTTATGATTTTAAAGCATCTCAGCGTGTTGGAGTGGATTATGCAGGTGAAGAATGGAGTAAAAAGCCATGGCGATTTAAAACAGTAGTAAAGTTATGAAAATCAAAATAAAGAAAATCGTGTTTGTTTTTTCAGTTCTTTTTTTTAGTTCTTGTATTGATTTTATTCTGAATCAAAACGAATCTAATTCCTACATTTCTGATAACTATGAGACTTCTTCAAAGTTTATCCGGTTTTTTGTTTTGAGCGATTGGGGTTTCAATGGGAGCGATACTCAAATAAAAGTTGCTCAAGCTATGGCATTAACTGCTGATAAGAACAAAACAGATTTTATTCTTACATGTGGAGATAATTTCCAATCGCAGGGAGTAACAAGCATTTACGATTCACTATGGTATTATAATTTCGAAAATGTTTATAACTATCCATCGTTAAAAATTCCATGGTATCCGGCGCTTGGCAATCACGACTATATTTTGAATCCTGATGCTCAGATAGAATACAATAGTTTGAATCCATTATGGAATATGCCTTCGAGGTATTATTCATTTACTAAAGAAATTGATGGTCGTACAGGGATTTTGTTTGTTGTAATTGATACAAATAACTTAATTAGCGAAATTCAAAAAACAACAAAAGATTCAGATGTTTCTTCTGTTGAACAGATAGTGTGGCTAAAAAATATTTTGAAAAATAACCAGGAGAAATGGATAATTGTAACCGGACATCATCCGGTTTATTCATCAGCATGGGCGCATGGTGATACACCTGAGTTAAAGAAGTTTCTGAAACCTTTACTGGAAGAGTATAAAGTGGATTTTTATATTTGTGGACACGACCATCATTTTGAACATGTAAATATAAAAGGATCACAAACTCATTATATTGTTACCGGCACTGGTGGTTTTCCGCGTGCAGCCTATAAAGGGTTAAATACACTATTTTCGGCTTCAATAGCTGGATTTACGTGTATTAAAGCTCAAAAAAATTACATTGGCCTGAATTTTATTAATTATAAAGGTGAAAGTATATACAAATTTGAAAAAGTAAAACAAACATATAGCTCAAGATAAAAAACTTTTTATTTAACAATCAATTAATATCGATTATTTTATGG
>CAYONE010000085.1:0-20538 GCA_964405245.1 uncultured Paludibacter sp. | reverse complement strand
GAAACATTTTTTTTCTGTGAAAATGAACTTGTTACGCTCATTGCCAGAATAAGGATGAATACAATTTTTTTCATTTTCAATTGTTTTTTTATTTGTGTTATTAAATTTTATATTTCTACGGTAATATTCTTTTGTTTAATACCGGTTTTTTTATTCAATAATGTTTGTGTTATCGCTTTCGTTAGTTTCAATGTTTTCATTACTCAAATCAGTGCTAACATTTTCAATTTCAACATTTTCAATAACTTCTTCAATATCAGATAAAACTTTACAAACTGAAGCAATTTCATCGTTGCGTTTTTCCAAATTAATGAGTCTTACGCCTTGTGTAGCTCTTCCCATTACTCTGATATTGGCAACTTTAAGTCTGATAACAATTCCTGATTTATTAATAATCATCAGGTCATTTTCATCATTAACGCTTTTTATTGCTACAAGTTTTCCTGTTTTTTCGGTAATATTCATGGTTTTAACACCCTTGCCGCCACGGTTTGTAATTCTGTAAACAGGCTCACCATCTTCGTCGTCGAGCAGGGTTCGTTTACCGTAGCCCTGTTGCGAAACCACCAAAACGGTTTCGTTGGAATCCTTGTTTACACAAATCATGCCAACTACCTCGTCTTCTCCATCTTCGTCGAGATGCATACCTATAACACCGGTTGCGGTTCTTCCCATTTCCCTTACTTTCGATTCGGGGAAACGTATTGCGCGACCGTTTCTGTTGGCAATAACAATTTCAGAGTTGCCATCTGTCATTCGAACTTGTATTAACTGATCGTCTTCACGAATAGTAATAGCGTTTACACCATTCTGACGTGGACGTGAATATGCTTCAAGCGATGTTTTCTTTACTATTCCGCTTTTGGTACAGAAAATCAGATAATGTGAGTTAATGTATTCATTATCAGTCAATCCTTTTACCCTTATAAATGCATTTACTTTATCATCGTTTTCAATATTCAAAAGATTTTGAATAGCTCTGCCCTTCGATGTTTTACTGCCTTCCGGAATTTCATACACTTTAAGCCAATAACAACGCCCTTTTTGCGTGAAGAACAACATCATGTTGTGCATGGTGGCAGGGTAAATGTATTCAATAAAATCTTCATCGCGGGAATCGCTGCCTTTTGAACCAACGCCGCCACGTCCCTGAGCACGGAATTCTGAAAGCGCAGTACGTTTAATATATCCCAAATGGGATATGGTAATAATCATATCATCATCGGAATAAAAATCTTCCGGATTAAACTCTTCAGAAGCATATATTATCTCTGTTCGTCTCGGATTTCCGTATTTTGCTTTAACATCTAAAAGTTCGTCCTTGATAATTTGCATACGAAGCTCAATCTTTTCAAGGATTTCTTTCAAACGGGCAATCAGTTCGAGTACTTCCTGATACTCGGCTCTTAATTTGTCCTGTTCCATCCCTGTAAGCTGACGTAAACGCAATTCAACAATTGCTCTTGATTGAATTTCGCTCAGTCCGAAGCGCTCTGACAAGCGCGTTCTTGCTTCATCGGGTGTTTTTGAATCGCGAATTATCTGAATGGCTTCGTCAAGATTATCGAGAATTATCATGAAACCTTCCAATAAATGTGCGCGTTTTTCAGCTTCTGCAAGTTCAAATTTTGTACGGCGTGTTACAACTTCGTGACGGTGTTCTACAAAATAATGAATCAAATCTTTCAGATTGAGCATTCGCGGACGACCATGCACCAAAGCAATATTGTTTACGCTGAAGGAAGATTGCAGAGCTGTCATTTTAAACAGCTTATTCAGTACTACATTTGAGTTTGCATCGCGTTTAATATCAATCACTATACGCATTCCTTCACGGTCAGACTCATCGTTAATATGTGAAATACCTTCAATTCTTTTGTCTTCAATAAGTGCAACTATCGATTTGATAAGTTCCACTTTATTTACCATGTATGGAATTTCGTTTACGATAATTTTTTCTCGTCCCTGCGCATCGGTTTCAATTTCAACCTTTGAGCGTATAACCACACGTCCGCGTCCGGTTTCAAATGCTTCGCGTACGCCTGAATAACCGTAAATAATACCACCTGTAGGGAAGTCGGGGGCTTTTACGTATTTCAGCAGTTCCGATATTTCAATATTATTATTATCGATATAAGCTATAATGGCATCAATAACTTCAGATAGATTATGTGGAGCCATATTGGTAGCCATACCCACGGCAATACCTGAAGAACCGTTCACTAAAAGATTTGGAATGCGCGAAGGTAAAACTTTTGGCTCTTTTAGCGTGTCATCGAAGTTAAGCTGAAAATCAACGGTATCTTTATTTATGTCGATAAGCATTTCTTCCGCTATTTTCTGAAGTCGTGCTTCGGTATAACGCATAGCCGCAGGGCTATCGCCATCAACCGAACCGAAGTTTCCCTGCCCATCAACCAATGGATAGCGCATTGCCCAAGGTTGGGCCATACGTACAAGTGTTCCGTAAATTGAAGAATCGCCGTGCGGGTGATACTTACCCATAACTTCACCCACGATTCTTGCCGATTTTTTATAAGGTTTGTCGGAGTTGTTGCCCAGTTCGTTCATTCCGAAAAGTACACGACGGTGTACGGGTTTAAAACCATCGCGTACATCGGGCAAGGCACGCGAAACTATCACTGACATCGAATAATCGATGTACGAAGACTTCATTTCTTCGTCGATATTTACTTTTATAATCCTCTCTTGTTCAATCATCTGTATTATGTTATATTAGCGCAAAAAAATCGCACTAAATTACTGCTTTTTTCCCGATTGAGCAAATTAAAACACCTAAAAAATCGCACAATTTTAACTTATTTTTTTAATGATAAAAAAATATATAATTCTCTGATATATAGTTCTATAAATAATATATCGACGCGATATTTCTTTCAGAAATAATTTCAATAATTAAATATGACGGCATATAATCATTAGAAAGCACCACTTGCAACAAAACAGTTCTTGTAATTGCTTATTTTGGATGGTTTTGATTTGAAAATTCCATAAACAGATGAACCTGAACCTGACATTGATGCATACACAGCGCCATCGGCATAAATTTGATTTTTAATTTCGGCAATTTGTGGATAACGCTTAAATACAGGTTCTTCAAAATCATTAATTACTGAATTTTTCCACGCATTGATGGGTAATTTTACAAGGTCTTTAATATTTTTATCAGGAAATTTGGGAGTTATCAAACTATATGCTTCGGGAGTAGAAATAAAAATATCAGGTTTTACCAATAAAAGATAATATCCCTCAAGAGATAATAGAGTTGGCTCGAATACATTACCAACACCTGAAGCATAAACGGGCACGTTTTTAATAAAAATCGGACAATCGGCGCCAAGTTTAGCGGCATAAGCTTCGAGTTTTTCATTACTGAGCTTTAGCTCTGCAATTTCATTCAGCATTTTAAGCATAAAAGCAGCATCGGACGAACCTCCACCCAATCCTGCTCCTACAGGGATGTTTTTTATCAGTGTAATATCAATTGGAGGTAATTTAAACTCTTGTTGTAGTAATCGATAAGCTTTTATAATCAGATTTTTTTCATGATCGGAACCCGTTTCAATACCCATTACTGATAAGCTATAATCTGAACATAAATCTGATTTTTCGACACTTAAAATATCCTGTAAAGGTATCGGGTAGAATATAGTTTCAATATTATGATAACCATCTGGGCGTTTTTCCGTAATATTTAACCCGATATTAATTTTTGCATTCGGATATGCTATCATGTTGTAGTTTTTTGTGTTGAATTGGTGATTGGTGAATTGGCGATTGTTAACTAGTGAATTAGTAATTGGTGATTAGTGAATAGGTTTTTTATTAACTATTTATGTTCTCTTCTCACTTTTTGCCTCGCATTTCTCTTTCACTATTCAAAAGTAATAATTTTCAGAAAATCAATGAAATTTAAGCAGTAGTTTTTTTTAAAAAAAAGTTATCAACATTTTCGAGAAGCATTGTTGAAAAAACTACTATAACAATACTAATAATTATACTTCAAGTATGGCTTTTCTTTCCTAATTTTGAATCCGCAAAATGGGAAACTCATTTTTAAAAATTCTTTAATTCATAAATTGTAAACAGCAAATAGTATTTTTTTTAATGGCAGAAAAACGAAATTATAAAAAACCACCATCAATTCCTGCTCAGATTCAACCAAACGAATATGGAAAACTCCCACCGCAAGCGCCCGAACTTGAAGAAGCTGTGCTTGGCGCTATTATGCTCGAAAAAGATGCTTATTCGTTGATATCGGAAATTCTAAAACCGGAGTGTTTTTACAAACCATCACATCAGAAGATTTTTGAATCAATAATGAATCTTGCCGTAAAGCAGGAACCTATTGATATGCATACGGTTACCGAACAATTAAGGCGTGATGGCAATATTGATGAGGTTGGAGGACCATATTATATCACTTTGCTTACTGCCAAAGTTTCATCGGCGGCTCATCTTGAGTACCACTCGCGCATTATTGTTCAAAAATATCTGGCTCGTGAGTTGATTCGCGTATCTTCCGAAATTCAAACAAAAGCTTTCGATGATAAAACAGATGTTGACGATTTGATGCAGGAGGCTGAAGGTAAATTGTTTGAAGTATCCCAGCGAAACCTTAAAAAAGATGTTACCCAAATTGATTCGGTAATTGTGGAAGCGCGCGAAAGAATGAAACATGCTGCTCTGCAACAAGGCACAAGCGGTGTAAAAAGCGGTTTTCATGCATTAGATAAAATTACTTCCGGTTGGCAGAGGTCGGATCTTATAATTATAGCAGCCCGTCCGGCAATGGGTAAAACAGCTTTCATCTTATCGATGGCAAAAAATATGGCTGTTGACAATAATGTTCCTGTAGCAGTTTTTTCGCTCGAAATGTCGAACGTACAGTTGGTAAACCGTTTAATTATGAACGTTTGTCAGCTCGAAGGCGATAAAATTAAAAACGGACAATTGTCATCTCATGAATGGGAAAAATTTGATAGAGATATTACTCAACTTTACAATGCAAAAATATTTGTTGACGATACTCCGAGTTTATCCATTTTTGAGCTGCGAAGCAAAGCCCGACGATTGGTAAAAGAACATAAAATTCAGTGTATAATTATTGACTACCTGCAACTTATGAATGCAAGCGGTATGAGTTTCGGCAGTCGCGAGCAGGAAGTAAGTATAATTTCGCGCTCGCTGAAAGGTTTGGCAAAGGAATTGGACATTCCAATTATTGCACTCTCGCAGTTAAACCGTGGCGTAGAAGGCCGTACCGGAATTGATGGTAAACGCCCCCAATTGTCCGATTTGCGTGAGTCGGGTGCCATTGAGCAGGATGCCGATATGGTTTGTTTTATTCATCGACCGGAATATTACAAACAATACGAAGATGCTCAGGGAAATTCACTTCACGGAATCGCGGAAATTCTTGTTGCAAAACATAGAAATGGAGCCACAGGCGATGTTCAGCTTAAGTTTAAGAATATTTACGCCAAATTCTTAAATAAAGATGATTTCGATGAAGATAATCCATTTTCAGGTCAGTATCAAACCATATCATCAAAAATGAATAATTTTGAAGAAAGCAATATTGCAGGTTCAAACAATGGAAATGTTTCAAATAATAATCCTTTAACCGCTTCGAGAAACGATGATCCGCCTTTTTAAATCAATAATTTAAAAATCGACCCACAAAAAAAACCGTTCATTTTTTAAATTGAACGGTTTTTTTGTACTTTATTTTTTATGATTATTTTTTAATGCTTGAAATTTTTAAGCTCTTCAGGATTATGTTTATATTTGAATAAAATGGCAAATAAAATGGCAACTACCAATGAATAAGCCGCAAATACCATCCAAATACCTGACCAGTCTTTTACATGTGTAACGGGATTTTCAAACCATTTAGCGATTACAAAACCTGCAATAATATTACCCATTACAGCGCCTACTCCGTTTGTCATAAGCATAAAAACTCCCTGAGCCGACGATTGAATTTTCGAATCCGTATTTTGTTCAACGTATAAAGCGCCAGAAATATTGAAAAAATCGAATGCCATTCCGTAAATAATACATGAAGCAATTATCAGTGAAAATCCGAGTATTGAATTACTGGCAAGACCAAACAAACCAAAACGCAACACCCAGGCAATCATACTGAAAAGCATTACTTTCTTTATTCCAAATTTTTTCATAAAAAACGGAATAGCGAGAATAAATAAGGTTTCTGAAATTTGTGATATGGAAAGAATAATTGTTGAGAAATTATTAATCAGTTCACCTACAGGAAATACAGTTGCATCTTGTAAAAAACTATCGCCATAAGCATTTGTAAGTTGTAATGAGCCTCCGAGTAACAAACTGAAAAAGAAGAAAAGCGCCATTTTCTTTTGTTTAAACAGCACAAAAGCTTCTAATCCCAATTTCTGAATCAAAGTTTTTTTCTCCGATGTATTTTTTACATTTTCATTTTTTACTGTGGGCAAAAAGAAAAAAGAAAAAAGCGATAAAACTATAGCCATAATTGCCGAAATGACAAACGAAACTTTAATGCTTTCGCCCAAGCCCCATTCTTTTGTAAAAAAGTTCGTTACCCACATAGCTACTATAAAGCCTACCGTTCCCCAAACGCGAATGGGCGGAAAATATACAGTCGGATCTTTCTTTTCATTTTTTAAAATCGTAAAGCCAATAGAATTATTTAAACCAATTGTAGGCATGTAAAACGACATAGCAATTAACAACACCCAGAAAAATGACACCGGATTGTCAATTAATGGTAATGTCAGCATTGTTAAGGCAAATAACAAATGTAATATAGCAAAAACATAATTTGCCTTCCATTTATCGGCAAGAATACCAAAAAGCGTAGGCATTATTAACGATGCAAATCCCATAGTTGAAAATACCAATCCAAACTCAGCACCATTCCATTGTTTTTCAACAAATCCATAGTGTCCTAATGTCATCATCCAGGCTCCCCAAACAAAGAACTGGAGAAAATTCATTATAGTTAATCGAAATTTTAATTCCATGATAATTAAGTTATTATCCCTTAAGACGGGATTGTTTTAATAATTTAAAGTATAAATTTTCATTTTTCGTCCATCGTCTGTCGTCTGTCGTCTGTCGTCTGTCGTCTGTTGTAAGTCGTCTTATATCTTTGTTCCTTGCTCTTTATTCTTTATTCCTCAGAGCATCCCTGATTTTCACTGCAAGTTCGTATTTTTCATCACGCAGAGCAATTTCGAGCATTTCCTGCAAATCTTCTTCAGGTAATTCGCTCATTTCCTGAACTGTAAGCTCATCCGGATCTACATTTTCTGAAGCTGATTTTTCCTGTTCAGTTACTGTTGTATCAACTTCTGTACCTACAATTTCCAGAATATTTGATTTTATGTAAAGAGGACAATAACAACGTACTGCAAGCGCTACTGCATCGGAAGTTCGGGCATCGATAATAATTATATGTTCATCGACTTTTATGTGCAGTTCTGAATAAAAAATGTCATTTACCATATCATTAATAAGCACTTTTATCAATGAGGCATTTAATCCTTTCAGGATATTAAAAATCAAATCGTGGGTAAGCGGTCGCGGTGGTTTTTTGTTGTTCAGTTTCATGGCAATAGATTGCGCTTCAAGCTCTCCAATCATTACTGAAAAGCGTCGCTGACCTTGCTCTTCGCCAAGTACCAAACCATAAGTCCCTACAACAGACTGATTATAAACCAATCCGGCAATATAAAGTTTTATTTCGTTTGTATCCGACATAATTTTATTAATGATTCATTTTCAGAGTTGTTCGTAAAAAATCTGTTGTCTGAAAAAATCGACAACAAATATAATCATATTTTTTTGGTTAAAAACACTGAACCAAAATTCCATGAATTTTTTAATAGCTTTTGAATAATCCTTAATTTTGAAGCGATGGTACACATTTTCATCAGAAAAAAACATAACTTTGCGTTAAAATTGTTCTATCGCTATGTATAAACCGGCAAATATCCAGATAAAAAACCGCAGAGCTTCTTTCGATTACGAGATTCTTGAAAAATATTCAGCCGGAATTCAACTTTTCGGAACTGAAATTAAGTCGATACGCGATGGCAAAGCCGGATTGAACGATACTTACTGTATTTTTATCGGTAATGAACTTTGGGTAAAGAATATGCACATATCTGCTTACCGATTTGGCACTTATAACAATCACGAAGTACAGCGCGAACGTAAATTGTTACTTAACGCGAAAGAACTTAAAAAGCTGATGCGGGCTACCAAAGAAACCGGCAATACTATTGTTCCCCTCAAACTTTTTATCAACGAAAAAGGTTTGGCAAAATTAGATATAGCACTTGTAAAGGGCAAGAAAAACTATGATAAACGTCAAACTCTGAAGGAAAAAGAAGACAAGCGACATATTGACAGGGCAATGAAATTTTAATCCAATTATTTACTTTCAATTTACCCGACTACTCTTCTGCACTTTGTTTTATTTCTTTAATTGCCTTCATTAAAAAATATCTCGAAACCGCGACATAAACCAAATTTGCTGGTATGCTAACTGCGGCTGCACCTTTTAGCCCGAAAAAATGAATGGCTATGGGTACTGCAATGAGATTTATTATCAAAACCACGATATTTGAATATGCATTATAATGGATTTTGCCTAATCCGAAAATTGCACCGCTTTGTAATTGTGTAAGCTGGCGAATGCTCCAGCCAAAAGCCAATAAAACGAAATAAGGCATTGAAGCATCGTATTTTCCGCCGAAAATATAACTTATAACTGGCGATGCAAATGTTAAGGATGCCAATAAAGTACCGAATACAACCAGATACAATTGTTTGTTGTAATAACGATAGGTATTCAGAAACTCGTTCCGATCTGATATTGATGACGAAAAATACGGTATTGAGATTTGCTGAACCGTTCCGGGAAACACCCTAAAAGCTACGGTAAGCGTAAGTGCGAAACTGTAAAAACCAATCTCGGTCATATCTGTTATCATAATGTTTATGATAAGAATATCAAGATAAGCGGAAACTTCTGACACTATTTGAGTAAAAACCGATTTCCGGGCATGAAACCAATGCGTATTAAAATATTTTTTAAATTCAGGATTCTCTGACTTAATTTCATTTCGTTTGCTGAAAATGAATGCGAAACATGGAATCAGAATAATTAAAAAACTAATATTTAATGCCAGATAATAACCTTTGATTCCTAACCACAATGATAAAAGTACAATACCTGCGATTGTAATTAATTTATTTGAAATGGTTAAACCGGACAAATATTTTATGCGTTTTTCAGCCTGAAAAAATGCAGTAAAAACCGAGAAAAGGCTATTTGTAACCACAGGAAAAAGTCCGAGTGGAATTAATACAGTTATCAGATTATCAGCCGAAAACAAACCAAAAAGATTTAATATTATTATCGATAGATAAAGTAAGAGCGTTGTAATTATCGTAAAACCAACTCCGGAATAAAGCAGTTGGAATTTTTCCTTTTCGGTACGGTTTTCTGAACATAATTTCAGTGTTGACGCATTAAAACCCATCCCTCCTATTACAGCAAAAAGCCCTGAAAATGTCTGTATAATTTTTATTCGTCCAATATCATCGGGCGAAAGAATGCCGGCCACAAGCAATTGCGAAGCAAAACCTACTATTTGGATAAGTAAATTTGCCGACAAAAGGTGGAAAAAACCTTTTTTATTCGACGAATGCAATACGCCTGATATTTTCTTGATTTTCTCTTTCATGAAAACAGGAGCTTATATGCTGCAAGTAAAGTTAATACCTGAGTTTTTTCGTTTATATTTCCGGTTTTGTACATCGAAATCAAATCTTCCATAAGCTCCTTGTCAAATTCGGAAAAATGCAGATTATCAGCAAAATAATTATCAAGTTTCAGTTTCACTTCTGAATTTGAGTCGTACCAAAGCTGTTCAGGATTCATATTGTTTTTCCACATCGATTGTATGGGCAAACGCTTGATTATTGCTCGTTTAATGCGATATAAAAATCTCAACATGTTGTTATTTGTTGGTTTTCCACCAATATTTTCCCAAATAAACTTTGCTACATCAGGATAATATTTCTGAATCCATTCAATATAAATTCTTTCTTTATATCTGAATTTTCGGGGAATAGAAAGCGCATACTGCATTAAATCTGCATCAAGAAAAGGAGAAAGACTTTCGCCCGCGAGTTCAAAAAACAAAAATCCATTATTTATTCCATGAAATGCACGTGTATTAAACTTATACAATTCTTCGGCGGCATATTTAGTTGCAATTTCATTTTTTAATGATGCTGTTTTATGGCTTAATTTTGCCGAAAAACTTCCATCGTTAATTTCAGGCGCTGTTGGTTTAATACTTTTAAGGTAACTCCCGAAAATCGCATCACCTAAAATTCCGGTATGAATTATTCCTGAATTTTCAGCAGTAAAACTTTTCATTGCACTAAAAACATGCGATGCTCCGGTATAAATGGTTAATCCATCGTTTACGGCTACAACTTCATCAATATTTGTCATGGAATAGCCATTTAAAGGAATAAACCGAAGCGGCAAATTATAATCACGGGCAATTTCGTCGGCAATAAGCTGATCGGCGTAGCCTTTTTCCGAAAAATTAAAAAGAATTTGATTAAATCCAAGTTTATGGGCAATCAGCGCAGTCATGCGTGAGTCAAGTCCGCCACTTATTGTTGAAACGGATGTAGTACCGTATTTTTTATCAATTTCGAACTCACGTTTTACCGCTTGTTTAAAAAGAAAGTCAACTTTACGGATTATTTCTGATTTTGAATGGGTGGTTTCAGTTATGTCCGATAATTGAAAGTATTTTTTAAAGTCGATTTTATCTGAGTGTATTTCGGCATATTCGCCGGCTGATATTTGCTGAATTTCTTTTACAAGTGTTTTATTTCGCATCATAAAACCACTCGAAAGCAGCAAATAAGCCGATTCAATATCGTGAGAAAACGATGTTTTGAAATTCTTCAGAGTAAGAGTCAATGCTTGTAAATCAGTGCAAATAATTGCTATATTAGAATCGCGATAACAGAAAAGTTTCTTTGTTCCGGAGTGATTGTTGAACGCTATATATGTGTTTTTATGTTTATTATAAACAAATCCACAAAAATTTCCCCTGAACTGATTAAAAAATTCATTTTCATCAACAAGCAATTCTATAAGCGATTCCTTAGTTTTAACTGAATATTTTGCACAAAGCTCATCGATATTTGTAATAATACCTTCGGTTACAATAAATAACTTTTCAGAATCAATCCATATTTTTTCATTGATAAACTTATTTTGGGTAAATTGTTCGGCATACAGATTCGGTTGGTAAATTTTTCGCTTAATAAACTCCGACTGAAAAACGAAAGGATTTTTCCAGCTAAATTCAGGAGTAACAACCTGATTATTATGCTTTATTAAAATACCAAAACCGTGCATCGTACAACTTTAAAATTGATTTTTAATTGCCTGTCGATAAATTTCAAATATCTCTTTTCCAACATTGTTGAAACTAAATAAATTCAAAGCGTTTTTCTGAATTTCAGCATTATTATAACTTTGATATTTGTCAAGCATTGAATTTAATGCCGTTACAAGCTCTGTTTCATCATTTGGTTCAACCAAAATACCATTTGTTTCATTAATATATTCGGGAGCGATTCCAACTTTTGAGCTTATTACCGGCTTTCCGCTTGCTAAAGCTTCGGCAATAGTTACTCCGGCAGTTTCATAATTCGAAAACTGTACTAAACAACAACTTTCCAGCAGTAATTCCGCAATTTCTTCGGGTGTTTTTTCCCCAGTGAAAAGGATTAGATTTTTATTTATGTTCAATGATTGTGCAAACGTGGTTACTTGCCGAAAATCTTTTCCATTTCCTGCAATTACAAGTTGAAAATCAGCTCTTTTTGATGATAGTTTATGTATTGCTTTTAAAATTCCTATTGTGTTTTTTGCCTGTTCGTCAAAACAGCTAATATGTAGCATTTTCTTAACTGAAGTAAAGGATGTTTCGTATTTTAGGAAGAAAAAATCATCCACAACATTATTTATTCTGAAATAATTATTGTGTCTCAAACCAGCTTCCAACATTCCATCTTTCAGAATTTCAGACACAACCATTATTGAGGATGACTGATTGACTACAATTTTTGTAAGAAGTTTGTGTAAATAGTTTTTAAACGATTTTTTGTGGGGTAAAAATCGCGACCAATGCTCAGTAATTACATAAGGTGTTGTATGAAAAATTTTAAGAAACAGTGCAAAAAAAGGTACTCTTGTAAGAATATTTGCGTGAATCAAATCAGGCTTATAACCCTCTCTCTCTAAGATTTTATAACCTTTATAATATCCCCAAAAATATTTTGCAAACTTAATTAATCTGAATTCCGACAGGGGTAAATAAATTATGATTTCCGATAAATTATCTGATTTTAAATTTATTATCTCTGTTTTGCTTACTTCATTTGTTTGATGTATATGAAGTACTTTAGCATTACAAAATTTTGAAACTGCTACAGCGTGTTTCCTTACAAAAAGTCCCGACATAGCATCGTATCGGGTTGGATACCAAGCTGATATTATTAGTACGTTCATTTTTCGGAAAATTTACCCACCAAAAACGATGGTCTGAAACGTTTAAGCGAATAATAGGGTTGATTCTCGGCGCCAAATCCCTTGTAAAATCGCGCAATACCTTCAATGGCTGAACCTTCGAAATCAAGGGTAACATCCATTTCTGCTTTGCTCCTGATTAAAAAATCGACTAATAGAAACATGGCTGAACTTTTTTTACCTTCATTGTTTGATACAGGTAGAAAATACGTGATTCTTTCTCTGTTGATTAGTAAAGCCAATGATGCGATAATTTCCTCTTCGTGATTTTGAACGGTAAATAACTGAACAGCATTTTTTTCTATGGCTTTTTTTAGTATTTTTTTTATCAGTTCAAATTCCTGTTTTCTTAAATGTGTGGTAGCCGATGTATAAAACGTGAGAAAGGCATCGATATTTGATTCTTCATTTACCGTCAACGAATTTTTTGATGCTTTTTCAATATTTCTGCTTGTGTTTTTCGAATAATTGCGCGCTAATTGCTCATAAGGTTTGTCCAATCTGAGTATATAATTCGGCAGTAAAGCAATTTCGGGATACTCGTTTTTTTCGTTTAAATGTAATTCGTAACTGTAGTAAGGAATTTTTTTAATAAAAGTTTTAAGTACTTCCTCCGTAACTTTATGCTTTGAAAACACTCCGAGTTGCTGTGTCAGAAATGGCTGCACAATGTATGGAATATAATATTTCCTTTTAACGGGAAGTGGCATTACATAATCGTAATCGCCTGCAATTAATGCTTCCCATCGTGGCGCAACAATATTTAAATACCATGAATAAGTATAAGTCAACTGATTGGTCGATTCCTTTATTGCCTCGTCCCAACGCTCAAAATCAATATTCTTATGTTCGAGATGCCTGATTTGCATCGAAGTTAAATAATTAAGTATTAATTGTTATAGGGGTAATAAAGATGTTGAATACCTTGAATAAATTACCAATTTTAAAAAAGCGAAGAATTTCATTAAAGGTTAGTGTTAGAAAATAATTTATTTTTTAATCCAGTTTTGAATTTTTATATCATTTATCCTTTCAAATTCTCTTGTATTTTCTGTTACCATAATCAAATCTTTTTCAACTGCGGTGCATCCAATCAGCAAATCAAAATCACTTATCATTTTTCCTGATTTGCGTAATCTTGTTTTTTCTTTTCCATAAAGCGGAATTGAATCGAAAATTGGCAAAATCGATAGTTGATTAATGAACTGATCAATTATAGCATGGTTTTTCTGAGGATTATCGCTGTTTTCAGCACCGAATACAAGTTCAGCCAAAGTAATTTCAGATATTGCACAATTCTTAATTCCAACAGAATTTAGTTTTTCTAAAAGACCGTGCTTCCCTCTAAAAAAATATATGCAAATATTTGAATCAAGCAGATACTTCATTAGAATTCTATATTATCAGATTTTTCCTTTCTGGACTCTCTTATGTTTTTAATAATTTCTTCAGAGCTTCTTGAATCATCCCAAGCTCCGAATAAACCGGATATATTTTTTTCCGTTTCTTCGCCTACCTCAATTGATTCCGTTAATTTTACAATCAACTTTTTCTTTGATACAATATCAAGTTTAGTCAAAAACCTGAAATATCGGTCTATTGAATTATTTGTTAATGCTAATCCCATAATTAATCAATTTATAACAAAGATAGTACTTTTGTAACTACTCAGCACAACAAGAGGTGCTTAATTTATCCTGTACTGTAAAAAACTGCATATAAATAATTGTAATTTACGCGAAAAGAATAGCTAAATTTTAATGTATAAACTTTGTCAATTGCACCCAAACTCCTCTCTTTGTTCCCCTTTTAGAGTTTATCTGCCGTGGCGGATGGTTGGGGGCTTTCAACTTTCAACTATTTCTTATCCAACTGCCCAAAAACTCTTTGTAGCAATGCTGTAACTCGCTCTACCGGATTTGTACGGATGGCTTTTTCCTGCTCGGCTACTTTTACAAACAAAGCTTCAAGCGCTTTTTGAGTAACATACTCTTCCAAACTTACATTGAAAGTTTTCAGACCGGCTATCATGCCAATCGGACTCGAAGCTATGCTGTTATAACCATTGCTGAGGAGATTCCATGTTTCGTTTGTTGAAACATTAGCTACCAATGGTTTTGCAAGCGATTCTTTAACTTTTGGAGCAAATGCAATTGTAAGTTGGGGCAATGTATTACTCCTTAAATATTCTGTTGCAGCATTTTCAGCCCCAAACAAGATATTCATTACATCTCTGAAAGTCATGTTTTTAATGGCGGTTTTAAAAATCGGAATAGCTTCTTTAACAGCATCTTCTGCCGATCGGTTTATCGATAAAATGGCTTTATCAACCAACTCCTGACCTCCAGGAATAAGTCTGATATTATCAACTACAGGTTTAGCTTCGGGAGGTAAAAGAAGTTTAAATATAGCATCGTTGTAAAATCCGTTTTCAACACCAAGAAACCCTACAGCTTTCTCTATGCCAATGTCCAGTGAACTTTTCAGTCCCGATATATTTTCTTCTGTTGTAACCGGTATTGGTAATGTAGAAACCGGAGCGCCTGTCATGGAAATAATCTGAAGTAATTCGGCGCACGAAGTTAAAGTTAGTGCAATAATAAATACGAATAGAACTTTTTTCATTTTTTGGTGTTTTAAGATTTGAATAAGTTTAAAATTTATCATTTGCAAATTTATCATTAATTTTCAGAATAAATAATTTTGGACAGTAAACATTTTATACTTTTACTGTTCGAAAAACAAAAAACCATTTAAAAAAACTTATAATTATATGAGTAGAATTCAACAAATCGTTGCGAGAGAGATTCTCGATTCACGTGGAAATCCCACTATTGAAGTAGATGTTTATCTTGAATCAGGTATTTTAGGTCGTGCTGCTGTTCCTTCCGGAGCATCTACCGGCGAAAACGAAGCTATTGAATTACGCGATGGCGACAAAAGTCGTTATTTGGGAAAAGGTGTGCTGAAAGCTGTTGAAAACGTTAATAATGTAATAGCTCCAGCGCTACAGGGAATTTCTGCCCTTGAGCAACGCCTTATCGATAAAAAAATGATAGCGCTCGATGGTACAAAAACCAAATCGAATCTGGGTGCAAATGCCATTCTTGGCGTTTCGCTTGCCGTAGCTAAAGCTTCAGCAAACTATCTTGGTTTACCTTTGTATCGATACATTGGCGGAACAAACGCATTTACATTGCCCGTGCCAATGATGAATATTATCAACGGGGGTTCGCACTCCGATGCGCCGATTGCATTTCAGGAATTTATGATTCGTCCGGTTGGAGCTGCTTCTTTCCGCGAAGGACTGCGTATGGGTGCGGAAGTTTTCCATTCACTAAAAAAAGTATTACACGATAAGGGTTTAAGTACAGCTGTAGGCGATGAAGGTGGCTTTGCTCCTAATCTTGCAGGTGGAACTGAAGAAGCACTTGAATCAATTCTTATAGCTATAAAAAATGCCGGATATGTACCTGGAAAAGATGTTATGATTGGTCTTGATTGTGCTGCTTCCGAATTTTATAAAGATGGTATTTATGACTATTCAAAATTTGAAGGTCCGAATGGTAAAAAACGTTCATCAGCAGAGCAAGCTGATTATTTAGCTGAACTAATTGCTAATTATCCTATCGATTCAATTGAAGATGGTATGGGCGAAGGCGACTGGGATGGTTGGAAATTTCTAACAGAAAAAATCGGAGATAAATGTCAACTTGTTGGCGACGATTTGTTTGTAACTAATGTTGAATACCTTAAAAAAGGTATCGATATGGGTTGTGCAAATTCTATCCTTATCAAAGTGAACCAGATTGGTTCGCTAACCGAAACGCTCGATGCGATTGAAATGGCGCACCGCGCAGGTTATACTTCGGTAACTTCGCACCGCTCGGGCGAAACCGAAGATGCCACTATTGCCGATATTGCTGTTGCCACAAATTCAGGTCAGATTAAAACCGGTTCACTAAGCCGCTCCGACCGTATGGCCAAATACAATCAACTGCTCCGCATAGAAGAAGAACTAGGTGAACTTGCAGTTTATGGTTACAAAAAATAAGAAATTCTGACAGTCTCCTGACAGATTTTAAATTAAACTGACAAAGCCGTCTGACAATTCAGACGGCTTTTTTCATAAGAAATTTTAGTTTTTTAAATGTTAAAATTGATGCCGTTAATACGCGTTAAGCACCAAATACAGATTGTTAAATTTCGACAAATATCTATTATTTACACCATTGCAGGAATAACTTTTGATGAAATTTGCGTTGTATAATCGAAATAGAATTATCAATCATTTTAAAACAATTAAATATGAACATTCAAAAGAAATCAGGTTTGGCAGCCCTTTTTGTTGCCGTAGTTGTAGTGAGTGTGGCTTCAAGTTTGGTAACAGGACAATTAATTAAAAAACATTCGGGTAACGGTGCTGCTGATACAATATTCAGTGGGCAAAATACCCCCGCAGTTTACACATCGAATGTAAATTTGGCAGCTTTAAATAACGATTTTACCCGCGCTGCCGAACTTTCGGTACATGCTGTGGTGCACGTAAAAACCAAAACGCCTATGCAGGTTCGCAATTTTGGTTTTCAAAGCGATCCGTTTTTCGAATATTTCTTTGGTCGTCCGCAGCAACGCCAGCAACAAGGCGAAGTGCCTATGCAGGAAGGTTCCGGCTCAGGCGTAATTATTTCGCGCGATGGTTATATCGTTACAAATAATCACGTTATCGATCGCTCAAAAGAAATTGAGGTTACCCTGAACGATAATCGTTCCTTCCCTGCTAAAGTAATAGGCGCTGATCCGAATACTGACATTGCATTAATAAAAATTGATGCTGATGATCTGCCGGTAATTCTTTTCGGTAATTCTGATTCGCTTAAAGTTGGCGAATGGGTGCTTGCAGTAGGAAATCCATTCAATCTTACTTCAACTGTAACTGCCGGAATTGTAAGCGCCAAGGCACGTAGCATCAACATACTGAATGCACCAATGAAAATTGAAGCGTTTATTCAGACCGATGCTGCAGTAAATCCCGGAAATAGTGGTGGCGCGCTTGTGAATACACGTGGCGAATTGGTAGGTATAAATACTGCTATTGCCTCGCAAACGGGTTCTTATGCAGGATATGCATTTGCGGTTCCAACAAGCATAGTACAAAAAGTAGTTTCGGATATCCGTCAGTTTGGAGTGGTACAGCGTGCTGTGCTTGGAGTAAAAATGGGTGATGTTACCGACAAAATAGCGAAAGAGAAAAATCTGAAAACGCTCGAAGGTGCTTATGTTGACGAAGTGGTTGAAAACAGCGCAGCCGAAAAAGCAGGTATCAAAAAAGAAGATGTGATAATCAAAGTAAATGATATTAACATTAAAAATGGAGCACAATTGCAGGAACAAATCGGACGATTCAGTCCGGGTGATAAAGTGAATGTTACCGTGTTGCGTGGAAATAAACCCGTTACGCTTGCTGTAGAGCTGAAAAATAGTCAGGGTAATACTTCTGTAGTTACAGGGAAAGCCAATGTTGAAATTCTTGGTGCTGATTTCAAATTACCAGATGAAAAATTGAAGAATCAGCTAAACTTAAGTTATGGCGTTGAAGTGAAATCGGTATCAAAAGGTAAATTCTCCGAAGCAGGTATCCGCGCCGGTTTTGTGATTGTGAAAATAAACAATCGCTCTGTAAAATCGGTGGAAGATATTCAGGAAATACTTGAAGATGCAATGAATACAAATGACCAGTTTAAAGTGCTAAATATTGCAGGTATTTATCCAAACGGAAGAATAAACTATTACGCTATTAATCTGGCAGATTAAAGAAAAAAGTAATACAGCCCCCATCCGCCTTAAGGTGGTGTTTTTGGAGAAACAATCAACATTTCTGCACTTAAATGGGCTGTTCATTTGTAAAAAATTACATTTTTTAGTTTGCAATTTTTTCTAAAACGCAAACTAAGCATTTATTGAAGAACTGAGTAGGTATAAAATATATTATAAGTTAATAAATCGGGCTGCAAATTCTGTTTGGATTGCAGCTCTGATTTTTTACCTGTATTGGTATCAGAAATAATTATGAACAAATAAAACATTTTCATTACTATTGCGTTACATTTGTTGCAAGGTATTGGTTTTACTGCTATTAATTCCACACATTATGAAAAAAAACAATTTTCTTTTTTTGTTGGTGTTGATATTTTCTCAGGTTTCCGCCGATATGGCTGCACAGGTAAAAATTAAAGCACCCGGTGTGAATTGGGAAAAATTTTATGCATTTGACCGTTATAATTCTTTCGAAGTTTTTTTCTACGGAAAAAATTCAGAACTCATAAAAAAAATTGAATATAAAACGTGGTATCAAACAAACGGGAAAGATTTTTCGGTAAAACTTTTTGATTTATCACGAAATTACGAACTTGAAACTGTGTTCGATATTAAAAATGAAGTTTCAATACAGATATGGAATACAGGAATGCATCCTTATTACAATGCAGGAGGTTTTAAATATCCAAAAGATAAAGAAATAAAACAGTTGCAACTTACACCAACAACTGAAACAAAAAAAATTTCAGGATATAATTGTAAGAAATATACCTTTCAGTACAAAAAAATCTTTGGTGAAGTTTGGTTAACCAACGAAATTCAACTATCGAATGATGTGGGTATTTTCAGAGCAGCCAAAATGTCATCGATACATAACACTTTATCGGTAGGAGGTTTTGTTTTGGAAATGACATCAGAAGATAGCAAAGGAGGTAAAACAGTAATGACAACCAAAAAACTTCAAGAAGTTGATAAACGTGTTGTGAACTTCGATGGAGTTGAAATGAACACCGCAATAAATAAAGTAAATTACTACACTTTCTGATGTTTTTCAGGGCAAAATAATTAACAGTATTTCTGTAAAATTGATTTTTTCATCTCAAAAAAAAGTATTAATTTTGCAAGCTAATTTTCTATATAGAAATGAGACAATTAAAAATCACCAAATCCATTACTAACAGGGAGAGCGCTTCCCTCGACAAGTACTTACAGGAGATCGGTAGAGAAGATCTTATCACAGTTGAAGAAGAAGTAGAGTTGGCTCAGCGCATTCGCAATGGCGACCGTGCCGCACTCGAAAAACTTACCCGCGCTAATCTGCGTTTCGTAGTTTCTGTAGCAAAACAGTACCAAAATCAGGGTTTGAGTTTACCCGACCTGATTAACGAAGGAAATCTTGGCTTGATTAAAGCTGCTGAGAAATTTGACGAAACACGCGGATTCAAATTTATCAGTTATGCAGTATGGTGGATTCGTCAATCCATTTTACAGGCTTTGGCCGAACAATCACGTATTGTAAGGCTTCCACTCAACCAGGTGGGTTCGCTCAACAAAATCAACAAGGCGTTTTCTAAATTCGAACAGGAAAACGAACGTCGTCCTTCACCGGAAGAACTTGCTGAGCAACTTGATATTCCGGTTGACAAAATTACCGACACAATGAAAGTTTCGGGTCGTCACATTTCGGTGGACGCTCCGTTTGTTGAAGGTGAAGACAACAGCCTGCTCGATGTGATGATTAACGATGACTCGCCCAATGCTGACAGAGTGTTAATTAACGAATCGCTTACCAAGGAAATTGAAAGAGTGCTTATTCACACACTTTCTGACCGCGAACGCGACATTGTAAAAAAATTCTTTGGTATCGGAGTTGCAGAAATGACACTCGAAGAGATTGGCGATGAATTTGGACTAACACGCGAACGTGTAAGACAAATTAAGGAAAAAGCCATTCGGAAACTTCGTCCGGCTTCAAAAAGTAAATTATTAAAAAGTTTTCTTGGATAACAATAGTCCGTTAGAAAAAAAATAAATATTAAGCGGCTTTAGTGCCGAAAAAC
>CAYONE010000084.1:0-21083 GCA_964405245.1 uncultured Paludibacter sp. | reverse complement strand
TATTGATCTCCATTTCTGTCGAAATAGACATTGCACGAAGCTTTTGTGTCTTCATACAACGGATTAAGAAAGTTACGCCCTACACGGAATGAGAAAGGCAAGTAATGTTTGAAGACATTCAAACCTTTATTTGTCCGTGCGAGTATTTCTTCTTTGTTCAACATAGGTATTGTGACTTTGAATTAAATTATTGAGCGATTCCTGATTGCTACGAACCAAGCGTTCGTTCAACATACGTTTGACTTCGGCAATGGTGTAATAGGTTTTGCCTGAAATGATTGAATAAGAAATTAAGCCTTTGGTGCGCAAGCGCTGAAGCGTGCGATCGCTGATTTTCAAAAAGGTGCAAACTTCATAGCTATCCACCCAGGCTTCTTCTTCGTTGATTTCCTGCGGTTGATAATTGACAACAAATTTGGCAATGGTATTGACTTTTTCCATTAAGTCTTTGAATGCTTGTGATTCTAATGTGATAACTTCCATTTTTTTAATGTGATAATGTGTTGATTTGATAATGTGGTAATATGATAATTGAGCCCTAGCGTATTTTGAGATTATTTTTAGGATCATTTGGGGTTTACCCCAAACACCACTTCATTTTTTTTCTTGATAAAAAAAACGAAGCAAAAAAAATCAAGACTCCGCCCGCTTCACTCGAAAAACTAGCGTTCAGTTGACTGAAACCGTCCAAACTCGCTCCTTCTTCGCTCAAACAGGACAGTTTCTTACGCCAACTTCTCTTGTTTTTCGGTTCACCGGACGAGGTCACTCGTTAACAGGCTGTGTGCAAATCTACAACAGTTATATTGTGTGTAAATGCATATTAAGAGTGATATTCTAAGGCACGGATAATCCAGCCATAGATGTATTTTTTGTTGGTGGGGTGTTTCTGGATAATGGCTATGTAGTGTGAGATTTTGCCAACGGTGAAAGCCGGTTGGAAATAGCCAAAGTCTAATGAGTTGAGTTTGTTGAGGGTTTGTTCTCCAATTATTCCATCAGTTTTTACACCGATAATGGATTGGACAAGTTCGACACTCGTTTTGATACCAGCATTGAAAGCGAAATCGAAGATTGAGTCGGCAGAGGTTTGGTTTTGAATTTGGTCTGCTTTTAGTGGCTGCCAAAACTCATTGAGATAAAAGAGTTCGACTAATTTTTGAGGGGCGACATGGTTGACAATGTTGACTGGAAAAGTTTTATCCTTTTTGGAATTGTCAATGATTTTCCAACCCTGCCATGAGGGATGGGAGTTTCGGGAGATTTCTTTGTAAGTTTCTTTTCCCAAATCATCGGGATCATTGCTATAACCGCCTTCGTGGGCGAGTGTTTTTTGAAGAGAGATTTTGAATTTAGCCATTTTTTCATTTACGATTTAAAGATTTACAATTTACTATTTAAAGAAAGTAAATCAAAACCTGAATTAGTTACGGCAAAGTTGGTGGGTTCTTTTGGATTTTATCCACAAGTTACACCCAAGGTGGAAAGAAAAAGATTGAAGTTTTTTTGGATAAGAAAAAAGTCATTGAAATCTTATATATTTCAATAAATCAGAGATTTACAACACTTAGGATAGTGATAAATAAAATCGAATATAAATTATTTTTGAAATAAACACACAACTTACACCGTATGTGGAAATAGTTTCAAATAGAATTATGAGAAATAATTCATTCATCTTCTTCAATTTTCCGAAGTAATGAAGTTCTAAGGTAATCAATGTATTTAGTTTGAGTTGTTCGACCTTTTATCTCGATATATGTACGATAAATGTCTGTTAATCTCACATTAAACATTTGCTCAAAGAATGCCGTCAACTCTCTTATCTCAGAACTTCCATTGTTTATTGAACCTGATGCATACAGCGCATAAATCAGTTCAATCAATGCAGTTTTACTTTCAGTCCATTGGAATGTTGTACTGCCCAATACTACCGGTTGTCCCCAATTCGGATTATTTACTTTAAGTGACAATACATCCAATTCTGTTTTCAGATACACTTCCAGACGGTCATTCGCAATGACTTCAGCTACCATATAATCATGACTTGTTGAGAAATCAGATTCAATGTAAAACATAAGACTATCTATACACAATTGAAGATCTTCTTTGCCACGAACGAAGCACTTATGATCCATAAAAGTAGAATTCATTCTGTAATACCGATAAAATTCGAGGTGGCTATTGAAGTACATATTAAGTTTTCCTAATTCACAAAGCAGGTAATTTTGTTGAATATCAGTTCCTCCCATAGGCCGTTTACTCTCGATATTATTAATTTTCACATGATAAATTAACTGACTTAGAATTCTGGGTTTAATCTCTTTGAAAAACTGGATCTCTTCATCTTCGCTTTTAAATGTGTAATTTAGGGTAAAAGTTTTTAACTTGTTTAATGAACTCTTTAAGCAGAAAATTGATTTCTGTGATTTTTTGATTAAATCAATCTCTTCCGAATCAATTTTTTGAAGTTGGATATTAAGATCTTTGTTAAGTTTTAATGTGAAATTTTTCATGTAAACATGTCTTCGTAAAGTTATTCAGATATGGTTAATCTAATCAAGCATAATCATTCTATATCATATTATCCTAAGCAATTAAATTTTTACTCCAATCAAATTATAATGTGTTATAATTATGAACACCTGCATTCGTAAATGATTCCAGTGGAAAATCGCCCATTGCATAACCAGAAAATACGTTATTCATGAAAAAAATGACAAATAGCACAATAAATCAAACAAATAAATAAGTTTCAATGATTACACTAAATTATGACTTTCCATAAATACCAAGTATAAACTAAAAATTTAAAGATTATTTTGATTCGCATAAAACATCGTTTATTTGACAATTAATAAAATTAAAATCTTTAGCTCCGATAATTTTGTTCCCGTATTTTACTCCATTAAAGTTGCAATTCCTTAATTGAAAATTATACACGTTTTCTCCATTTATCAATCCATCGATATTTACTGCATAATCACTTTTTTCGCTGTTTACATTTTCGAGTTGGATATTCCGTACGATTGGAATATAAGTTTCATCACATTTTTCGAGATTCATAAAATAATTGAGTTCTACCTTCACAACTGCTTCTTTGCATTCTTTGACTTTTAAATTCCGTATAAAGATATTTTCAATAATACCACCACGACAGATATTTGACTTAATCCGTAATACTCTATCGAGGTTGGGACTGTCCATAATACAATTTTCGACGTAAAGATTTTTAAAACCACCCGACACTTCGCTTCCGATAACTAAAGCGCCATGCCCATCTCTCATTTCACAATTCCGAATAATAATATTCTGACCAGGCAATTCCCATTTTCTTCCATCATGATTTCTACCTGACTTAATCGCAATACAATCATCACCTGTTTGAAACAAACAATTTTTGATTAGCACTTTGTTGCACGATTCCGGATCACATCCATCTCCATTTGGACCGTGATTGTTTATTTTTACATTTTCAACAATCAAATTTTCGCACATCAAAGGATGAATTACCCAAAAAGGTGCATTTATAAGGGTGACTCCTTCAATCAAAATACGGTTGCATTTGTAAGTATTTATCATTTGAGGGCGCAAATTGGCCTCAGGTCCAAAAACCCGTTCTTCAACAGGAACACCTTTTTGGGACATGCTCTCTAATAATTCACGGGCAGGATTTTGATTTTTCATACCCGGTTTCCAACCAAAACGCTCTTTAGTAACCAATTTCCACCATGTATTGTTATTCCCCCTACCATCAATAATACCTTTGCCCGTAACGGCAATGTTTGTTTGTTCATAAGCATAAATCAACGGTTGGATATTATAGCAATCAAGTCCCTCCCAACGGGTTTTTACTACAGGCAGATAATCCATGGGATTGGTTGAGAAACGCAAAACGGTGCCTTCAGACAAATGCAGATTTACATTACTTTTCAGCCGGATTCCTCCACTGTAGAATATTCCCTTTGGAATTACAACAGTACCACCACCTTTTTTATTACATTTTTCGATGGCATTATTAATGATATTGGTACACAATTGGATGGAATCATTTGGTATGGCTCCTTCGTTTACTATATTAATTTTAAGGCATGGAAAAGATGTTTCTTGTATGCTTTTTTCCAAATCTTTCATTTGTTGCCAGGGATTTTCCTGTGCACTTACAACAATACCAAATGATGATACAAACAGAAAAATAAACGTAATAATTTTTTTCGACATACTTATATTTGAATTATCTGAACTTATTCTTTTTAATCAAATGTTTAAATCAGAAGGGTGCTTATTTAGGGGGAAAATGTACAATTTTATTATTGTACTTAAAATAAGTCCAATACAAAAAATCACAAAATGTATTTCCTGTATTGGACTTTATGTAACAGAAAAGAATTAATTGGAAGGTTTAATATAGTATTTTGCACCATTCATAATAAAAACTCCACTATGTGGAATTTGATTTAACTTTCTTCCAAAAATATCAAAAACAGCTCCTTGAGTCATATTATTAATTTTGATATCTTTTATGCCTGTTAATGTAATAGTCAGTGTTAGGGCTTCACCCAAACCACCCATCTCATTGGCTGATTGAAGTGTATAAATTCCATTTTCGGTGACTGTATAACTGTTTTGGGTTGTACAGGTCAGATATTTTCCGTTTTTGAAAATTACTGTACAAAGCGCATCATTATCGTTAGTCCAACTGATAATATCTCCATTGACAGTAACTTCCTGAACTTTGGTTTGTTTTGTAAAATCAGAAGGCATCCAGCCGTCTGTTCTGCCCAACACCTTGTACAATGAGAAGTTTTTAGATTCATTTTCAGATAATATAGGTGTATAAGTATTCAAACTACTTGAAGAGTTACCGCGAGTCGATAAATTCAACAGATTACCGGCTTCATCTTTACTATTATATTCATAAAAATGTGTAATCAAACCACCCATTCCTTCCCAACCGGTACCATCGGGTGCTATATTCATGGTTGTATTTAAAAAATATGCACGCGGTTCGCCCTGCCAAGGACGACCTAACACATAACGCCCGCCCTGAATTGTACAATTCTGGAAAACATATCCGAATTTTAGAGTGGTAGCAGTAGCAGGTGCAGTAATTTTTGAGCCACTTGCAGCTCTGTTGTATAGCAAACAACGATCAAAATACACATCGCCACCACCACAGATATAATCGGTAGAACCATAAATATCGCAATTATCCCAATATGTTCGATCGCCCGAAACATAAGTATCCTGAAAACTGAATACTTTTATGTTTTTAAAAATGCTCTGTGAACTGTTGTCGTAAATTACAACCTGTTGACCTCCACCTGCTTCACCTTTGTTATTTTTCAATGTAAGATCTTCTATGTATGTATTTTTAGCATTAATTCGTATAGTAGAAGTAGTTGATATACCATACGAAGCAGGTGTATTGCTGAGTATAACACTATCTTTACTCTGACCTATAATTGATACATTAGCTCTGTTCAGACTGGTTACATGATCGCCACCGTTACCTGTAAGTTCGTAATTGCCATTCGGAATAAATATATAGTAGCGGTCGGTACCGGAAGCAGCATTGGCAGCAGCAAATGCCTGATCGGCAGTACCATCCTTGCCAACAATGAAATTAAAGAGCTTTTTAGTAACAACCGGTTTACCCCCCACGTTGAAAGTTATTTCAATGTCGTTTACATTCTTATTTCCCGCCATGTCTTCAACGCTATTTGCTTTCAGCGCAAATTTATTGGTACTCTGATAATTCAGTCCACAATAGTAATGATTTACAAAAACGTTGTTTTCGGAAGTTAAATCAACAGTCTGACCGTTAAGTGTAGCTGTGGCTGTGTTGCTTATTTTTACCGCTTCGTTAAATCTTAAAGAAACAATACCATTAATGCCCTGAAGCACATCATTATTTTGAATATTCTGATTAACCAAAATAGGAGCATCAACATCGGCAACCAGTCTATAACCAAGAACTACATAGAAACTTGAGTTACCAGCTCCAGTTGTAATATTTAATGGTGTCCCAGCTATGTGGTTTGTTAGATTATATTTAATCTCACCATTGGTATTGGCATTAGCTGATGTAATAAATGTCGTATCGGTTAATGCTGAAATAACCGCTAATCCACTTTTCAAACTAAATGTAGATGCACCATACCCTATAACAGAAACTTTAGCAACCTGCATATTGGTAGGAATTGCCAAATTAAAATTGGCAGCATTAGCAGAAAAACAGTAGATCTGACTTCCTCCTGTTGGAGTCCATGTAGAGTTTGTAAAAGTAGTGGAGGTTATTGCCGGGGTCATTGTGTATATATAGTCTGTCCAGTTTTTCAAGCTACTGGATGCTCCGGAGTTATTCCAGTAGCCATCGTTGGTAGTTGAACCTAAAAGTTGCTTTTTCAAGAGATCGTTTACTTCGATTTCGATGTTATAATCGGCTGTAGCTACTGAACCGTGTTTGATAGTAGCTGTAATAATTACCACATCACCGTTCTTTAGTAATGACTTATTGATAACTCCTGATGTTGAAATTGCAATATCGCTGCCATTGCATTTTGCCTTATAAGATACTGTTGCGGAAGTAACCGTTGGTGTAACCGCTACCGTTATATCACTGTCGAAGTTAGAGAAAGTGGAATAGGCATTGCTTCTGACAATCATATCAAAGCCATTTACCTTCACGCTCTTGGCAGTAACATTCGCAACGAAAGGTGTAATATTAATAGAGTAAGCATTAAATGCGTAACCACTGCCGGCAATACAGGTCATTTTGAACTTGTAAGTGGTACCGGCTTCCAAATAAAAAAGCCAATCATAATTAACCGTTGAAGACCAACTTCCGTTGTTTTTAACAGCTAAAGTGTCAGCTTTGATATAGGTACCGTCCGGGTTGGTGTAACCCAATACTCCAGAAATGCCTGTTAGTGTAGTTCCGATAGCAGAAGTAAAGGTATAATAACCGGTTACACTTGTTGTCAGATCGAATGTGATATAGCTCCCATTACGAGCCATATCAATAAGCTGGGTTCCTTTTGCTACACAGTTGTACCACTGAGTAATATTAGAGGTGGTTACACTTCCACCTGTGCCGGTTACGTTTACTACATCGGCAGCTTTGACCGATGTAATAAAAAGACTAAAGACGAGAAATAAAAAAAGTTTTGATGTTTTCATGAATTCGAAAATTTAATTAGAATTTAGCTGGTTTATTTACACAAAATATAATAATTTGGCCCACATTTCATCTTATAATTTTGAGACATTTGGTTACCGAATTCCCTGACAAGCTGGATACATCTAACCGAACAAGACCTGCAAAACCATAATTAAAACCTGTTACATTTATTTGTTTTGAATAACTCCCCGGAGCCTGTTTTACGTCCCTTTGATTTGTAATTACCTTTCCTGACATATCATAAGCCGTGATGTGGATATCTGCAAGTTCATCCAATTGATAATTCAAATAAACCTGATTGTTTTTCCAGAACAGATACATTTTAATGTCAGTATCTGAATTCGACAGAGGCGTTACAACAGCTGTTGGAAAGCTGCCAGATGTTAAACCATTCAGATATGATTCCAACATTGTATATCCCATCGAATCCATATTGTTTCTGTCGGCAGCATAGTTCGGATTTAAACCCTTTTCGGTTTCCCATGTATCCGGCATTCCATCTTTATCTGTATCGGTTGGAGCAGTTCCGCTCGCTAAAACGGGCCAACCACCCACTTCAGTTTGAGAAACAATTATTTTTCCTCCATTGGTTTTCACTTCATTTACAATACGGGTATCAACAGCATCGCGTAAAGGAAAATTAGCGCCAGAATATTTAAGCACATTATCATAAGCGCTTATAGCTGATTCAATATTACCATCGACCACCTTAAAGGGCGTAATATTATATAAACTTGAAGTTGGTAACCACGAAGTGCCACTTAAAGTAACACCTTTAGTATTATCGGCAGTATTCGCTGTTGAGCCATACACATAATTTCCCGATACAAATAATTTACAATAACCACTCGGACCGAAAATGGTATATTTATCCGCATTATTCGTTGCTGGTCCATACTTAATAAAGTTACTCCGGTAATTCACATCTGCATTTTCACCGCCATAAGCCAAACCATTACCCCAATTATAAATTACGTTATTATACACATCCACTAAATCCCGTGTTTCTTTTCCAAACATATCGGGACCTTTGGCGGCATCAATTCGCGGTATACGGCTGTTTGTATTCGTAATCAAATTATGATGATAAGTACCACCATATAAACCATCCCAAGCTCCACCCATTGAGTGCGAGCCTTTTGAGTGGTTTTCACTGGCCAGAGCTTCGGAAATAATACACCACTGCATGGTACATTGGCCATTGCTGTCGGTAAAATCAGCCACACAATCAATCGACCAACTAAACGAACAATGGTCCAACATCAAATTTTTACTTCCCATTAACGAAATGGCATCATTATCACCAACCACAGCATCGCCTAACCGGCAGCGTATGTAACGAATAATTACCTGATCGGCTTGAACATACAATGGATAGTTTTTGATACAAATTCCACCACCCGGAGCAGTTTGACCAGCAATGGTAATATATGGGCTTTTAATAGTTAGAGGACTTTGCAAATCGATAGTTCCCGCCACGCGAAAAACTACGGTACGAGGCTCCGTAACAGTTTCCAGCGCATAACGCAGACTTCCAGTTCCTGCATCGTTCAAATTAGTTACTTCAACCACTCTGCCACCTCTACCACCAATGGTACTTTTTCCAAAGCCTTCAGCACCCGGAAATGCAGGTAACGATCCGGTTTTAAAACTTATCTGATTGCCATAAGCGGTTCCCACCGAATTAGTGGCATAAGCTCTTACATAATAGGTTGTAGCTCCCTGAAGATATGTCAGTTCATTCTCGAAAACTGTTCCTCCCGGTCCATTCATTGTACCAAATTGACCATTGATGGTAGGATTTGGTACAGTATCCCAACAAATACCGCTTTGAATCACCGATGCTCCACCATTTGAACTTATTGCGACACCGCTCAGGGCTGTTGATGAACTAATTTTTGTCACTTCGGTTGTGGATACTTGTGGTACGGTAATTACATCGGCAAAATCGTTTCCACCTAACACTACATTACCTAAAACTATTGATTTTGCTGAGGATGAACTGCGCATAAACCATGGATAAATGCGAATTGACAGTTTTTGACCGTAACTAACTGTTGAATTTAACGATGTTGAGCAAAGCAACAAATCGGCAGCGGTTGAAATTTGTGGAAGCACAGGAAGTCCATTGGTATTGCACAATGTTCGGGTAGCAAAATTATCGGTAGAATAATACACATTAGCCCTAAGATAACCTGTGGCAATTCCGGCAATATAAAAAGACAATGATGTGAAATTTATTTTCTGTCCGGCTTGAGGTGTTACTGAAAATTCGATATAGCGGGTTGAAACTTCATCAGTTTCGTTTGCCCATGCAGTGTATGTAGTTCCACCATCAGTGGATGGCCAAAAAGCAGCTATTGCTTCGCTCACCGCAACAGGACCTGTATAGTCTTTTACAAAAATATTGGCCGATGACTGATTGTTTACGATAACATTGGAGCTGTTAGAGCTACCCTTACTCGGAGAATTTTTGACACTTGTATTTACTCTGCTCGAATTGGTACATGGCCATGTTACCGTAACTATGCCGGCTGAAGCATTCAAACCCAATAACAATCCAAAAACGACAAATGCAGAAAAACATACAGAACGTTTTTCAGAAAATAATTTGAACATATTTGATTTTTTTTATTGAAGCATTGTAAAAGCCCTTAGCTCTAACAATGCTTCAAATTATTTTTGTTATAAGGTGGGGATGACTAATTTCTGTGTGAGCACTGCACCATCAATAGTTGCTTTCAGAATATAAATTCCTGAATTTATGCCCGTTGTAGAAAATATGTTTGAAGTCGATACTCTAACTAACATACCATTCGCCGAATACAATTTAGCAACGATATCAGAACCTTCGAAATATACTTTTCCATTAGCATATTTAAAATCTGACTTCATGACTGAAATATTTCCTGTTGCTGTATCAGCAGCATTAGCGCCTGCATTTAATATGTCTCCTGTTACACCTGCTTTGAAACTAAAGTCTCCGTTTTCGGGATCGGTAAACAAATCGAGTGCTGTACCTGTAAACACCTGAATACTATCCAATTTAGCGGCGGTATAATTACTCGTTTTGAAACTAGTTTTAAATTTAAGTCCATTATAGCCCGATGAAGAATACATTAAACCATTGGTATTATCAACCGTTGAAGCAACAATGTTTCTTTCGATAATTGCTCCAGCAACCGGATTTGAAGCAGGTCTGAAGAATCCGTTAGTAATAGCTGTAGTGCTATTGTAGAAAGTACAGTTTCTTAGTGTAAACGGATTGTCAGCATCAATTGTCCATGAGCTATTTGAAAAGATTGTGGCTATATTAATAAATTTACAATACGAAAAAGTAACATCCTTGAGCATGGATCCACCATTTACTAATCCATAAGAACCAATAGTTTTAAATGTGCAGTGATTAAAAAGTACCGAAATTTTTTCGCCGGCAGCAGCCCCGAATATACCACGATAACCAGACAATGTACAATTATTTACTACTAAGGATTTTGGATAATTTGTAGCAGTTTGACCCACCAAATTGGTACTTGTAGAAGTTGTATTTAATTTAAGATTCTGGAATGACAGCAAATTTAACTGTCCCTGTAAAGTAATTGATTTCAGATTAACCTGGGTATTAGCACCTGCAGTAGCATTGAATGTAAGGCTTTTAACTCCAACCGGAAGTGTTAACACATCGGTTCCTCCAAAATAAGTAACACCATCGGCAAATTGAAGTGTAACATCAGCAGTAACATCCGAACCGATGGTTGTGCTAATATTAGTGGCTAAATCAGCCATTAAAGTACCACTTGCAACCTGAATTTCATATATTGCTGCATTAGACAAATTCACGAGCATTAGCCCAAACAAGAGTAAAAAATTTTTTTTCATAACAGTAGAATTTTTAATTATAATTGATTATTTGTGTAACCCCAATGATTTTACACATCAGGGTTACTTTTTATTTTTAATTATTTAGAAAACCATCGGGGATCGCCAGCCACGTTTTTTCCGGAGAAAATTGCTCCTTCCTTGATTCTGAAATCCTTATTCGGCGCATCGACAAACAAATCGGCCGACGATAATCCGGCAAGCTGTAAATTTGGGTAACTTGTTGAATAAGAAGAGGCATATTGAAGTGGAAACTCCGCAGTACTATAACTTCCTGAGAAAGATGTAATTGACAACACTGTAGTATTAGTGGCTGTTTTATAGGTCAGACCAACCAAGCTTGTAGTACCGTTGTTTGGGCCGGCAAAAATACATTTCTGTATATTGATGGCTGTGGGGAATGGCGCAGCATCATTCGACCGTAAGAATCTATTCAGCGTGTATCCTGTGGTATAACTATTATAAAACGTACAGTTAATCATTGTGAAAACTGCGGCATTTCTGAAATCGACAAAATGTGTGGTTAAATCATACATCGTGCTGTTTTTGATCGTAATATTGGTGGTTACAGCATTTACTCCAGCCACATTTACAATTCCATAACCTCCAATTTTTGAAATGATTGAGTTAGTGAGCAATATTTCATCTATCAACAAAGCCACATTTGAAACCGATACCACACCGCGTGCAAAGTTTGAAATTTCGCAACCATCGAAACTGATTTTCTTCAACGTCATGATAGAATTAGGAACAGTTACGCAGAAATTGGCCGCATTTCCATTGATATTTAGGTTGGTAAACGATGTTTCAATCATACTTGCAGAAGCAGTACCTACAATCAACCCATTCATTGTTACCTGCGGCAATACACCGTTTTCGTCAGCCTGACCGGTAAAATTGATATTGTCCACACCATCGGGAATGGTCAATCCGGTAATTGTATAGGAGCTGCCAGCATTGAAAAAGATATTGATATTGCGGGTATTTTCTGCAATAAATCCTGAAATTGCCGTTGAAATTGTGGTAGCATTATCTTCGGGTAAAACATTGTAGGTGGCGCTATTAGGCAGACCAAGGGTACGCACTACCACCCTGCCACGTTTTATCTGGTTGTAATAAATAGTGAACTGATAATCTGTCCCCGAACGTAAATTCACAAACGAAGCTTCAGCCTTAGCAATTTCATCAGCTGTAAGTGTACGTGAAATATCTTGGGTATCGTCAGTTGCAGCTACCGGATGCATTACAACATGTGTAATTTTATCCGATTTATTCCATTTCAGCAGCACCGAATCAAGTCCTTTGCCAATGGCTTTTTCGATGAAAAGTTGCTCTGCCAATGTTTTAAAAGTTAGCGTTGAATAGTTCGACCGGAGCGTACTATCCTCATTTACAGCTATCATTCTGACAGAATAACTTGTCTCACCAAACAATCCAGTGAATTTTTTGCGGTACTCTGTTTTGGTCGCAATTGTATTTACGGCGTATGCTTTAAAAGTATCTGTACTAACTTCAATTCTTTGTTTAATAGTCTCAAACTGCATTGCTGAGTCATTTTCACTTATTTCAAGAATATATTTTTTCGCACCAATTACTCTTGCAAAACTGACTTCTACAGCTGTATCGCCCACATTGGTTGTTTGAAAAGTTACAGGAGTAAACAATCGGCTGAATGACGGATCCACCAGCCAATCCTGACTAACGTCGCACGAAGATGTCAGCAAACCAACTGTAATCAGGATGATAAGCGGATATATTTTATTTTTTAATGTTTTCATTTTGCTTGTTTATTTTTTGAAATAAAATTAGTAACCATACGAATTTTTTAGATTTCCTCTCGAAACATTGATATCATCGTAATAAATTGGCGAAATGTACCGGTTGTTACAGGTATTGTTTTTTGCTAATCCTGAGCGTGCGCTTAAATTGGTGGTAATCGTAGCAATATCGCCTACGCCAAGTTCGTTTATGAATGCCACATAATCAGGCTGTTCCACGTTCAGTCCGGTTGAGCTCAATAATACACCTGCGGCATTAGTGTTGTAACTCTTATAAGTTTCAGAAGAATACCAGCCCGATGTCAGGTAATCGGTTCCGACCGGAATATTTCTTGTATAATAATCAATGCTTGAAAGATCGATATATTCATTGTCCTTAAATTTGTAGTAAATAGTCTGGGGCAATGTTCCTCCGGCATAAAACCGGTCGAAAATCTGCACATCCTTATCGGCCATTAATCGGCACAAAGCAAGTTTCATATCCTCAATTTTTTTGCTCAACATTCCCCAACGCACCAAATCCCATTTACGCAATCCTTCTCCTCCAAATTCCCATGCCCGTTCGTTTACAATGGCATTAAAAAAGTCTTCCTTTGTTGATCCGCTATATGCCGTAATTTCCGAATTACCTATGCCAAAAGCACGCTCACGAACTTTCTCAAGCGCTTGCCGGGCTGTAATTCCTACCACATCATTTATCTGATCAGGTCCGTACAGTTCATTTTGAGCCTCCGCATACATTAGATATATGTCCGAATAACGCATATCAATCCAATCAATACCATTTGGAATTCGTCCATCTGTTCCTACGCGGTTTAAAGCCAAATAGGCATCTGTCATCCAGTAAATACGCCATTTTCCGATATTTACACTAACCGGATTAATTGCCAGCGCTTCTTTGTTGCTCGATTGCCACGAAGCCGTTACCAAGGCTACATCACGACGTTTATCCTGTGGGTTAAACGAGTAAAAATAATAACCTGTTGACACACAATATCCTCCATTCATTCTTCGCCCCCATTTGTCTCCTCCAGCTGTGCCATAGCCCATTAGATTACCAACGACATCTCCATTTTGAGCCATTCCGTATGCAAACTGAAAGAGGTTTTCGTTGTAAGGATTAAATTGATACTGACATACTTTCTTCCAAATATCTACATAATTAGGATCGAGCTTATGCGGGTTATTGGCATCACTTATTAATTCAGCACATTCTTTTGCAGCTAACTTGTAATATTCTTCTCTCAAAGTATCTGTAACACGACCGGTATAAAAACCGTTATGCTCTATAATTGTTGGATGTTTTACAATCTGGCTTTCAGTTTTCGGGAACTCGTTGCCATCGCGCAACGACCAACCTCCGGCAGACAATGCAATACGTGCAAGCAATCCCTTGGCATAGGCTTTGGTGATACGGTCGGGTGTCGAATAGTTGATGGTTCCTGCCTGAACTCCCATGTATGGAAGATATTCGATAGCTTCTTTCAAATCCTGAATAATGTAATGATAAATGGTGTCGCGGTCTGTTCTTCCGGTATAGACATTGCTTAAATCGGCCGATGACAATCCTCTGCGGAATGGCACATCGCCATAAAATTTCACCAAATGAAAGTAAACCATCGCACGTATAGTAAGAGCTTCACCCAGATAACATTTCATTTCTTTGGGATATGTTTCCAGCAATGGTGATTTGCGAATGCCTTCGATGGAGTTTGAAGCAATTTCGATGGAGCGATAAAATGCTTCCCATTTATTCAGGTTATTCTGCGGTATATTAAAATAATTTCCATAACCGGAAACGCCCACATCCTTATAATTATCTATTCCAAATCCACGATATGTAACTTCTGTGTCGCTGTTCGACTGAAGATAAAGTACGGTATTACCTGTAAACAGACTGTTCAACAGCGAATTATAAGCTCCCTGCACCGCTGAATTGGTCAACGAAAGCGAATTATAAATAATTTCGGGACTTTGTTTCGATGGTGATTTGGTATCCAAAAAATCGTCGGAACAAGCTGTCAGTCCAGTGACTAACAGGATGAGTATATATAAATTGATTCTTTTCATTTCTTTTTGATTTTTAAAATGTTATGTTTGCGCCAAACACCAATGTTCTTGCTTTTGGGAATGCATTAAAATCGACACCCTGCGTCATTGGATTTTTTGTATTCATGGTAACTTCGGGATCCTGACCAGTATATTTTGTGAGGCAAAAGATATTATTGCCGGTTACATACAGGCGGAATTTCTGAATCAGCGCTTTTTGTGTCAGGGTTGATGGAAGAGTATATCCCAACGTCATATTTCCAAGCCTCAAATAGGAACCATCTTCAATGACCCAACTTGAAAACACGGAACGGTTGGTTAACGGGTGCCAGATTGATGCATTTTTGTTCACCTCACGGAGTAAATCCGGATTAGCAGTAGTTCCATAGTAAATATTGCTTCCTGTTGAAGGGTCGATGGTTGAAAAACGATGCTCCAAATCCATATCGGTGCTTAAATTCTGAAATTTACGCGATAACATATAAGTAGTGTATTGAACTTTCGAGCCATTCAACAAATCGCCACCATAACTAAAATTAAAAAGCACAGAGAAATCAAAATCTTTCCAGGTAGAATTTAACCCGAAACCACCCACAAAGTCAGGTTGGGCACATCCCACAATGGTACGGTCATTGGCTTCAGTAATTTTTCCATCGCCATCAAGATCCTTCAGCTTCATGTGTCCCGGACCATACAAATTACCGGAATTCAACAATGTACTTACATCGGTTACTCCGCTGTTCAACACCCATTTTTTTGCTGTATTGTCAAATGTAAAATCATCAAAAGTGTACATACCATCAGCCACATAACCATACATCAGCCCAAGAGGCTTTCCTACCTGTACAAGATATTCGTTACGTCCATAATCCCAACCAATTCCTGAGCTTTGATTATTGAACGCACCGCCCTTATTATCTATCTGATCCACTGAGTTTTTGTTAAACGCAATATTGAAATTGGCATTTAACTGAAACCCCTTTTTGCTCACAATATTACTGTTCAAAGTCAATTCAATACCTTTGTTCGATGTCTGTCCAACATTCTGAAACTGTGTGGTAAATCCAGAGTTTGAAGGAATTTGCACCTGCATAATCAAATCCTTGGTAATATCGTGATACAATTCGATCGTTCCACTTAGTTTTTCGTTGAAGAAACCAAAATCAAGTCCGATATTCTTTGAAATTTTTGTTTCCCACGTCAAATTGCGATTATACATCGTGCTTGTTGGCAATAAAACATTGGTTTGTGTTTCGTTCAGGTAAAACATTTTATTGGCAGTGGTTTCGGCGCTGAAATCCTGACGCCAAGTGGAATATACCCTTGCATTACCTACCGAACCATAACTCAGGCGAAGTTTAAGATTCGATAACCAATTCTGCTGCGGCTGCATAAACTCTTCCTGATTTATACGCCATGCTGCTGCTACTCCTGGAAAAAATCCCCAGCGGTTTTCAGGCGCAAACACATTTTTACCATCTTCGCGGGCTGTCAGTGTAATCAGGTATCTATTATCGAATGAATAATTTAATCGCCCGAAGTAAGACAAACTGCGAGTTGGTTCGTCGATAGTTGTTGAGGTTGTTTGTGATCCACTGTAACTCCATTGAGCCAAAATTTCTTCGGCAGTAAAATCTATCGGAAAATACTTGGAACTGGTAAACATCTGCCGGTTTTGGAAATTTGTGATTTCGTGACCTGCCAATACGGTTAATTTATGCTTTTTATTGAATGTTTTGTCAAAAGTCAGGGTATTCTGCATTTGCCACGATTCACCTTTATCGTCATCGCGGGTTGCAATGGGCATACCGCCATTATTAGTTGCCAATTTGGTGCCAACAAGCGAAATCACATCCATATAATTACGGTCGAGCATATACGAACCCTGCGTCCTGAATTTTAAATAGTCAGTAATATCCCATGTAAGACCGGCATTGTAAGTTTGTCGATAATAATGCTTTACACTATAAGTTTTATTAATATCCAACACCGGATTAGTTACAGTACTTAATCCCTCTTCCGAAGTCATATCGTCCGAACCTTCAATAATATCATCGGCGCTCAAATCGGGTAAAGTTTTGATTGGCGCATATTTAACCGCGGCATTCAACATTTGCCCTTTAGTAATTCCGGGTCCACTAACATTGCGCACCGAAATACGGTTCGTGAAATCAAAATGCAATGTTTTACTTAAATCACGATTGAACTTCAATGATAAATTATCGTTGACAAAATTGGCTGTTTTTAAAATAAAATCATGATCCTCATGTAAATAAGACACATTATACTTCATCGTTTTATCACCTCCCGAAAAGGAAAGATTATATGTTTGTTGTACAGCTGTGTTGCCAAACAATTCGTTTTGCCAGTCGGAACCCTGTTTCGATTTGTAAATATCCAAATCGCTCCAGTTACCATAATTTGAAAAGAAGCCATCGCTGCCATCCAACTCGCGTTGATAAAATACAAATTCATAAGGCGATAAAACCGGTGTCAGATTATAAACCTTGTTCAAACCAATCTGTGAGTTTAATGTAATGGTTGTAGGACCTACTTGCCCACCTCTTGTTGTAATCAGGATAACACCATTTGCTCCCTGCGAACCATAAATGGCAGTTGAAGATGCATCTTTCAATACATCGATGGAAATTATATCGCGTGGAGGGATATCTTTAATATCATTTACCTGAAAACCATCCACAATAAACAAAGGCGTATTATCCTGTGTGATTGAACCGCCACCTCGTAGCGTAATGGCAAAATCAGCATCGGGAGAACCATCGGAACGTACTATATTTAAACCGGATAAACGTCCTTTAATAGCATCGAAAACATCGGTTACAGGAATGTCTTTCAATACTTTATCACTAACTGAAGTAACTGCTCCCGTTAAATCCACCCGTTTTGAAGTGCCATAACCCACAACCACCACATCGTTCAGGCTTTGAACAGCATCTTCCAGAATCACTTTAAAATTATCGCCTGGTTTGGCTAAATATTCCTTCGGTTTTTTTCCGATATACGAAACAATCAGTTTTACTTGTTTGGCATTATTCATTTTTAAAGCGAATTTACCATCAAAATCAGTAACCGTACCGAACGATTTATTTTCGCGATCCATAACTGTAGCGCCGATAATCGGTTCACCGTTGGTATCCAATACAATTCCTGAAATTACGTTGGAATTTTGAGCAAAAGCTATGGAATTTGCCAGAAGAAATAAAAGCAGATAAGTAAGCTTCCTCTGAGCCATCCATCGTGTTAATTTGGTCATCATAACAATTTTAAATTTATATATTAAGAGAATTTTTACTGAAAAATCAAATAATCAATATTCATCAGATTTTCAGAAGATGTGCCTGAAAATCTTAAAATAACTTGTTGTAAACCAGTTGTTTTTTTAATGGGACAGCTAAATTCCTTGAAATCCTGATACGAACCCGATCCTGTTATCTGGCAGTTTCCGATAATTTCGCCGGCTACATCGCCCATCACAATCTCAACATTTGCATCCGTAAATGGCGATGCAATCCGAGCAGTGAAATTTGTTACGCCTTCATTTCCAAAATCAACATTGGTAAACTGTATATAATCAAAGTTGTTACAGGAACTTACATACGAATTGCCATCCTGCTGTTTTTCGGTTCTTAAACCAGCCATAAACGAAGCATTTTCGGCTTGTAAAATTTCTCTACCTTTTATTATTGGTTGTTGATGAATTTCAGACGTTTCTACCGGTTTTAAAGGCAAAGGTGGTAATGCCTCACCGGCATCACCAACAACACGAATATGAATACCTTTTTTATCGATTTTGCCTTGCCAATTCACAACAATTTCTTTTGCATAACCACTGCCTTTGCGCAGGAAATCACATGTTTTACCATTAATCATTAATGTTATTTGCTGTCCAAAATTATCTTCGAAGTATAGTTTCGACACCCGTTGAGGCTTATCGTAGCGCAACAGTATTTCCTTGTTTTGCCCTGCATTTCCCGTAAAACGACAGCTCATATAACCATTTCCCGAAGGTGTAAAAAATGGAACATCCTTCAGTTCGTTTCCAATACTATCAATCAGTTTTGGTTTAATGTACAATTCCTTGGTACATTTATCCATGTAAACTCCCACCAAATCGTAATAATTTCGCCATAAAGCCGGAATGCTGATATATTGTTTATCAGAACTTATGTTCTTTGCAATAAATTTCGGCACATATACTTTAGGCAAGATATTCAATGGATGATTAAATACAAAATCCCTGTTCAGGTATTGTCGCTCATAAGCATCTTTCTGCATTACAAACCATTGGTTGGCACGTTTTGTATTTAGCAATAACCCGCCATAGTGATTCAAAATATAAGGTGTCCACTCATCGTAAGTACCTTTTTCATTGCCCAACCCCCAATAAAACGGGTGATAATAACTATCTAATTTATCGAGAACTAAATCGGTTTTTTGGGCGCTCCATATTTCGCCTAATTGCAAATGCATGGCAAGCCATTGACCAGTAAAATAGGATTCGCAATGTTTGGCCGTTTTAAACCCATCGGGGGTTAAATATCGCTTTTCGAACGATGAAACTACCTGTCGGTAAGCCGAATCATAGACTGCAACTAACTTAGGGTCATTGTATTCTGCTCCCAACTTTTGCATTATTTTGTAAGCTACTGCCGATACAGAAGCATTGAAGGGGTTCGGGTCGCCACCGGCATCGTAGGAGTTTTCGGAATGGTCAAACGTGAACGGAAATTCTTTGCTGCCATATTCCTTTACCTGAACCAACATGCGTTGCGCTGCTTTTTTCAGGTATGGCCAGAAGAAATTCATTTCTTTTTTATTGTTAGTCATGCGGAAAATTTCGTAAGTAGAGATTATCATTGCCGCATTTAAATCTACCCATTTTTCTATTTTCCGGTAATCGGTATGTTCTGTATCGTCCCAGGCAACCATTAACGAACGCTTTTCTTTGTCGCTACCAGCTTCCATCAGATTATGATCGTGGTGAATTTGTCCGTTTTTCATTTGTGTGCGTGCCCAGTAATGTAATTCCTGCCAGGCAAAAAACGGCATCAACTGTCCGATAATCTGACGGGCGTGCCACATCTGATCCATTGTTCCAAAACATGTCCATTGTCCTTCGGCAAAGGCAAACCGACCATCTTTTTTATACATGGAGTTGGTTGTCAGATTGGCTAAAGTATTCAAAGTTTGGTTTTTCAACCAATCGGGCAAATTTGATCTGCGGAAAGTATTAACCAAAGCTTGGGCATTTTTTTGTAATGGTACGAAATTTTTCAAACCGTATCCGGCAATTTCTCCCGGAGTTTTGAATAAATTAAAATAGTATGCCAATTCCGGATCTGATGTTTCGTACCAGGCAATCACAAATTTTATTCTTTTGGTTTCGTTCGCTTTTAATTCTACTTTAACTGCTACTTTAGCAACCGATTCGGTTACATTATTGCTGCATTGACCTTTAGATTGGAACTGTTTATCGGTTTTATTTCCGGCAGTAATAATTGATTTTTCATTTGTCGCCGCATAAATAGCGCAAAATTTCGAACTTATTCCTTTCCCTTTAATAAATTGAAAATTATCGGTTTCGCTGTTCCATTGCAGGGCTAAAGCTACTTCTACAGAGGAATTTTCAGAATTCGAGATCGTGATTTCGTAAAATGAATAGGGCAGTGCCATTTTGTTGTAATCCACATTATCGAAGGGCGAAAAAGCGCACATTTCCAATTTAACACCATTGGTTTGTCCAAAATTCACCTTATGCAATGGCCATATAGCATCATCCTGAATTCGTCCATCTACTTCAGGCGATTTCATCACTTCTATTGTTACTGTATTATTATTCCGCTTGGTAAACAACTGAAAATTTGCATCTCGTACAAATTTAAAATCGTATGCATCGGCAGGTGGCCGGGTCATAATGGCAAATGACCCCTTTGAAGCATTGAATTTAACTGCTCCGGCACCGATACCTCCCAATGGGGTACCGGTAGTGCCGTCAACAGGTTGTTGAGTCTGCGCTTGCAAACCTGATACACTTAATAAGATAACACTTAGAAGCGATACACATTTGACAAGAGACAGGCTCATTTTTGACACACAAAAAAACACTTTATCTATTTTATCTAAGTACATGACAAAAATTTAAAAATATCTATATTTGATTGACATCCAGCATT
>CAYONE010000083.1:0-21304 GCA_964405245.1 uncultured Paludibacter sp. | reverse complement strand
TCATTTTTCATTCATTCAACAAAAAAAATAGGAAGTGTATTTTTTTGTTTTCAGGTATTAAGTTTATCTGCTTTGTTTGTCGAAAAATAATTACCTTTGCGAAAATATTTATTACATTTTCCATCTGAGTAAATTATTTTTTAAAAAATAAATCAATGGCAATTTTCACTAAAATATTAAAGTACTTACGTATCTTGTTTTTAAACAAGTACTTTATTATTATAGGCGGATTTGCTGTTTTTATCATTTTTTTCGACAGTCATAATCTTATTCAACGCCATAAAATGGATAACAAAATCAAAGAACTTGAAAAAGAATATGAATACTATCAGCAAGAGATTAATAAAAATAAAATGATCATTAACCAATTGCAAACAAATGATGAGTATCTCGAGAAATTTGCACGCGAAAAATATTTAATGAAAAAAAACGACGAAGAAATTTTTGTCATAAGATAACATGACCAATTCCACCCGAAAAATTATTTTTATCATTGCAGGCACCCTTTTGGTTGTGGGTTCGGCAGCACACATTTTCGACATTAAATCCTCACTATGGATATTCTTATCGGGTGTTTTTCCTGTAGTTATTTTACAGTTTTTGAGCTTGTACCAACATAAAGATGCTGATTTCGCATTACGTCGTTTGCATCTTTTAGCTTTTATAGCAACTCTTTTTCTGGCGGGTGCAGCATATTTCATGTTTACCGGCTCAGGATTATGGGTTGCAGGCATATTAATTTATGCGCTAATTTCGTTGTACGTTAGTTTCCGTTCGTAAAAATTATTGTAAAAACACCGTTTCAGAATTCAGAGTAAATGTTTCAAAATTATACCGGAGAGTTGGCAGCTTTGGCTGTGTCAGTTTGTTGGACAATCAGTGGATTGTTTTTCGAAAAAGCAGGTTATCGTATTGGTTCACTTTCAGTTAACATAATCCGTTTATTTTTTGCAACTTTCTTGCTTGGATTTACCACACTCATTGTAAGAGGTTCGTTTTTCCCGCTCGATGCTACAGCACATAACTGGTTTTGGTTAGGTTTGTCGGGCGTAATTGGTTTTTTCCTAGGCGATTTATTCCTCTTTAAATCATATATGATAATAGGGTCACGTACGGCAGCCTTAATTATGAGCTTTGCTCCAATGATTACCGCCATTCTCGGTTGGTTTTTATTGGATGAAAAACTTAATCCCCGCGATATAGTAGCAATTCTGATATGTTTAACAGGAATAATTGTTGCAATCTCAAACCGTAAAATGCGACTTAACATTTCAGCTCGCGGACTGCTTTTTGCATTTGGGGGAGCTGCCGGTCAAGCCGTGGGACTGATTATGAGCAAAAAAGGAATGGGTGATTACAATCCATTAGCAGCCACGCAAATACGCGCAATTTTCGGACTGATAAGTTTCGCGCTGATGATTACATTTTTGGGACGTTGGAAAAATATATTTAGCGCTTTTAAAGACACTCACGGCATGAGGGCTGTATCATTTGGTTCATTTTTTGGTCCGTTTATAGGTGTAACACTTTCGTTATTCGCAATACAGCAAACCAAAACAGGCATTGCATCAACTCTAATGGCGCTTGTGCCAATACTAATTATTTGGCCATCGGCAGTAATGTTTAAAGAAAAAATAAAACCACAACATATAATTGGCGCAGTGATAAGTGTGGCAGGCGCTACATTGTTTTTTCTTTGAGCATTAGCAATTTATTTAATTCGAAATGCTTATCAAACAAAAAATAATTGTATTTTTGCATACCCAAATCAAAAACGCGTTATATGTTGGAAAGTTGCCGGAGTGGTCGATCGGGACGGTCTCGAAAACCGTTGTACGGGTAACTGTACCCAGGGTTCGAATCCCTGACTTTCCGCAAAAAAAGTTCCAGAGCGCCGTAAATCCACAAAACAGATTTGCGGCTGTTTTTTTATAATTACATTTTTTAATTTTTATGTATTTGAAAAATAAAAGCTACAAACAAGCGTTTTTAAGTAAGTTTAAAAAATAGTTAAGAAATGCGCTCAAGAGTAAGTTTAATAGTTATATTTATTGTATTTTTTTCGACCATTGCAATATCACAAAATAAAATTCGCGTATTCGGTTATGTAATCGATACCAATAACCGTGGAATTGAACTTGCCAATGTTTATATTGAAAATACAAACACCGGCACGAGTACAAACATAAATGGGTATTATGAACTGATAACCGAAATTGGCGATTCGGCAACTCTTGTATATTCCATGGTTGGTTATCGCACATTTAAACACACCATTTATCCACGACAGAAAGTTTTGCAAATTTCTGTTGAACTTCCGCAACTCACAAGTGAAATAAATGATATTGAAGTAATTGCACAACGCCGACAAACTTCAACGCTCGATTACATCGACCCAACAAAATTAAGATTGATGCCCAATACAAGTGGTGGCATCGAATCGTTGCTGATAACTTTTGCAGGTGTAAGCCAGAATAACGAGTTAAGTTCGCAATACACGGTTCGCGGTGGTAATTTCGATGAAAACATTGTTTATGTTAACGGAATTGAAGTTTACCGACCACTGCTGATACGTGCCGGACAACAGGAAGGACTTAGTTTTATAAATCCTGATTTGGTGCAAAACGTTGCCTTTTCGTCGGGCGGATTCGATGCACGGTTTGGCGATAAAATGTCATCTGTACTGGATATTGAGTATAAAAAACCTTTAAAAAATGAAGCTTCAGCTTCGATTAGTTTATTAGGAGCTTCGGCTTATGTGGGCACTGCAAACAAAAAATTCACTCAAATGCATGGTATCCGCCACAAAACATCATCTTATTTACTTGGCACGCTCGATACTAAAGGCGAGTACAAACCATCGTTTGTGGATTATCAGACATATCTTACATATCAACTTAAACCTAAATGGGAAATTACTTTTCTGGGAAATTTCTCTCAAAACCATTACGAATTTGAACCCCAAACCCGTTCCACTTCGTTTGGCACATACAATATGGGGCGCAATTTCACAGTTTGGTTCGAAGGTCGCGAGAAAGATCTTTTCCGTACCATGTTCGGGGCGTTTACGCTAAATTATCAACCACAAAAAAACACGAAACTGAGTTTTCTGGCTTCTGCATTTCATACCAACGAAAACGAAACTTATGATATTTTGGGAGAATATATATTGAGCGAAGTTAAAATGGACCTCGACCCTGAAAAGCAAGCCGGAGCTTCACTCGGTATCGGAAAATATCAGGAGCACGCACGTAACAGGCTGAAAGGCACAGTAGCTAATCTTATTCACACGGGCGAACATAATCTCGAAAACCATAAAATTCGCTGGGGTGCGACACTCCAACATGAATATATTAGCGACAAAATAAGCGAATGGGAATGGCGCGATTCTGCCGGTTATTCGCTACCTTTCAGCCCTGAAAAAGTAAATCTCTATTATAATCTGAAAGCAGAGACCACTTTGCCATCATTCAGAACGACGGCATTTTTTCAGGATACATATAAGAAAAATTTGAAAATCGGATATTTTACAGCAACTGCCGGTGTCAGAGCTAATTACTGGTCATTTAATAATGAATTGCTGATAAGTCCCAGAGCATCAGTTGCTCTCATTCCACATTGGAAAAAAGATTTCAGTTTCCGTTTTGCAACAGGAATTTATCATCAGGCGCCTTTCTACAAAGAATTGCGTAACACATACACCGATCAACTCGGTAATGTTGAAATATCGTTGAACGAAGATATTAAAGCACAGCGTTCGGCACATTTTGTACTTGCCGGCGATCATTATTTCAGAGCGTGGGGACGACCCTTTAAGTTCACGGCCGAAAGCTATCTGAAGCTTGCCGACCGCATAGAAACTTATACCGTTGACAACGTACGTATCAGATATTCAGGCGAGAACGATGCAATTGCATATACTGCCGGAGTTGACTTTAAACTATATGGTGAACTTGTGCCGGGAACCGATTCATGGATAAATTTCTCGCTTATGAATTCAAAAGAAGATATTATTGGTGATTGGTATTTCAATAATACTTACGATGATGATGGCAAAGTTGTATCTTCCGAAAAAGTTTATCCGGGATGGGTTTCGCGCCCGAACGAGCAGCGTTATTCTTTTTCGATGCTTTTCCAGGATTATCTCCCAAACAACCCAAAATATAAAGTGAATCTGAAATTTATTTGGTCCGATGGATTGCCTTTTGGAGCGCCCCGAAGCATTCAGTACCGCGCAGCATTTCGTTCACCGGCATATCGACGGGTTGACATTGGCGCTTCACGCGTTTTAGCAAACGGCACCGATCGCTTATTAGATCGCCCCTGGCTGAAACATGTTAAAAATATCTGGATAAACGTGGAAGTATTTAATTTACTGGATTTTAAAAATGTAAATTCGCATTATTGGGTTACAGATATTTACAGTAATCAGTATGCAGTACCAAACTATTTAACCGGACGCCAGTTAAATCTGAAACTTATGATTGATTTCAAATAGATTTTTTATAAATGTAAAAAAATCATTTCAACAACTCGTCCAACAAATTGTAAATGAGCATATTGGTTGATGTGGTAAATTCCATTTTGGCAACAATTTCTTCAGCCGATTGAATACAAATATTTTCGATAATTTCTGATTTCCCCGCGTCCAACATTCCCTGCAATGTTTCAGGTGTTGTTTCAAGATGAAACTGTAATCCCACAACTCGATTATCGTAAATAAAAGCCTGATGCATACAATGTTCACTACGAAATAAATGAACAGCTCCCTTAGGCAAATCAAAAGTGTCGCCATGCCAGTGAAAAACCATGGTATCATCTTCAAATTTACCGACAATTGTTTGAGTTTTCGCTTCTGCTGTTTTATAAACCGGAAACCAGCCAATTTCCTTAATTTTATTCGGATATACTTTTGCACCAAGTACTTCGGCAATTAATTGCGAACCAAGACAAATACCAAGTACTTTTTTACCGGCATCAATCACTTTTCTGATAAATAATTTCTCTATTTTAAGCCACGGATATATATCTTCTTCGTAAACACTCATAGGTCCGCCCATAAGTATCATCAAATCCACATCTTCGGGTTCAAGAAATTCATCTTTCTCATAGATGCGTGTATATGAGATATTGATATCATTTTCATTCATGTAATTTTCGATGATACCCAGCCCCTCATAAGGAACATGCATAATACAATGTGCTCTCATCTGTTATTCTTTATTTTAACAAGTTCTACTTTACAAATTAAAAGCTGAAATACATCATACAATTAACCTGCTCTTTCAATATTTTAAAAAATCTGTTTGCAAAATTAAAAATATTTGTTTGCAATTAAAATTTAGCGAATTGATAATTTCCACAAGTTTTAAATTGTAAGATGAAACACTTCAATAATTACAAATCATCAATTAAAAATGCCTGAAAATTGAAGTTAGTTTATTTTTGCTCATTGTTATTTGCGCTTACTTGTAAAAAAAACACTACTTTTGCAGTCAATTTTTTATAAGAAAGTGAACCAGTAATTTTTCAACTCAAATGCCACATTCTTCTTCCCGCGGACAATCGATGCCCGAATCGCCTATCAGAAAATTGGTACCTTTGGCAGATAAAGCTAAAGCCAGAGGTATTAATGTGTTTCATCTTAACATTGGTCAACCTGATATTAAAACTCCCAAAGTTGCGCTCGATGCCATAAGAAACATCGAACGCGATGTGCTTGAATATAGTCCGAGCGATGGTATTAAAAGTCTGAAATCAAAATTAGCGGCATATTATCATACTTTTAATATAGATGTTACCGAAGAAGATATTATAGTTACTACCGGAGGTTCCGAAGCGGTGAATTTCGCTTTTATGAGCTGCCTCGATCCGGGCGATGAAATTATTGTTCCCGAACCGGCTTATGCCAACTATACTGCTTTTGCTATTGCTGCCGGTGCTGTTGTAAAGCCTGTAATTTCAACCATCGAGGAAGGATTTTCCCTGCCGCATATCGATATGTTTGAGGAATTAATAACTCCCCGCACAAAAGGAATTATGATTTGCAACCCGAATAATCCTACGGGTTATCTTTACACGCGGGCAGAAATGAATAAAATTCGCGATTTGGTAAAAAAATACGATTTATTTCTTTTTTCGGATGAAGTTTACCGCGAATTTTGTTACACCGGCGCACCATATATTTCTGCTTTTCATTTAGATGGAATTGAAGAAAATGTAATTCTTGTTGACTCGGTATCGAAACGATACAGCGAGTGTGGGATCCGTATAGGAACTCTTGTAACCAAAAACAAAGATGTGCGAAAAAGTGTGATGAAATTTTGTCAGGCAAGGTTAAGTCCACCATTATTGGGTCAAATAGCGGCAGAAGCTTCAATGAGCACATCACAGGAATATATGCTCGACACTTACAACGAATATGTTGAACGCCGTAAATTCCTGATTGATGGGCTGAACCGGATTCCGGGAGTTTACTCACCAATTCCAATGGGCGCCTTTTACACTGTCGCACGTCTTCCGGTTGACGATGCCGATAGGTTTTGCTCATGGCTACTTTCCGACTTTGAATACGAAGGAAATACTATAATGATGGCTCCTGCTTCGGGTTTTTATACTATCGAAGGAATGGGAAAAGACGAAGTTCGCATAGCCTATGTACTTGGAAAAGAAGCGCTAAAAAAAGCCCTTACAGTTTTGGAAAAAGCGTTGGAAGTATATCCCGGACTAAAAATTTAACGCAACTTTTGGCAGTTTCAGTTAATTACCTTTCTTTTGCAATGCAATAGTATATTCACCTAAGAAATACCTCAGCATTGAATATTGAATATTTTATAGCAAAACGCATTCACTTTCAGCAGGACAAAAAAAATGTTTCGCGTCCTGCTGTACGCATTGCTATTGCCGGAATTGCACTCGGATTGGCAGTTATGATTATTGCTGTAGCTGTGGTTATTGGTTTTAAACAGGAAATCAGAAATAAAACCATTGGCTTTGGCGGTCATATTCAGGTAACCAATTTCGATAGCAATAACACCTACGAAATGCAACCCATTGAAGCCGATCAGGTTCTAATGCAAAAACTTGCAGCTATTCCGAATGTTAAACACGTACAGCATTTTGTTACAAAACCAGGCATAATAAAAACGTCCGACCAATTTCAGGGAATTGTTTTAAAAGGTGTTGATGCCGGATTCGATTGGGAATTTTTCAGATCGAACTTAGTTGAAGGAAAGACTCCGAATACCAATTCAGATTCACTCACCAATGATATTATTATCTCAAAGCAATTATCAGATTTACTTGGACTTAAAACCGGCGATAGTTTTTTCACCTATTTTATTCAGGAACAGGTTAGAGCCCGAAAGTTTATTATCAGTGGAATTTACTCTACAAATTTTGCCGAATATGATAAATTATTTCTGTTAACAGACCTCCGTCATGTACAAAATCTTAATAACTGGGACAGCGCAAAATACAGCGGGATAGAAATAATGATTAGTGATTTTGACAAACTTGAAGAAACCGGAAACTTAGTTTACGAGGCAACTTCGAACCGTTTCGATAACGAAGGAAACGCACTTTATACCCAAACCATAAAACAACTCAGCCCTAATATTTACGGTTGGCTCGATTTGCTGGATATGAACGTGTGGGTAATTTTATTGCTTATGCTCGCGGTTGCCGGGTTTAATATGATTTCCCGATTGCTGATTCTCATTCTGGAACGTACCAATATGATTGGTATTCTAAAGTCAGTTGGCGCTGAAGATTGGTCGATACGCAAGCTTTTTCTTTACCACTCATTATTTCTGATTGGAAAAGGGATGTTAATTGGAAATTTAATTGGTTTATCGGTTTGTGCATTGCAATACTATACACACATTATTCCACTTGATGCTACCGCGTATTATGTATCGTACGTACCTGTAACTTTTAACTGGCTGTATTTAATCTCATTAAATATCGGCACTTTATTTGCATCAGTTTTAATGATGATAATACCTTCATATCTGATAACAAAAATCTCTCCCGCTAAAATTATTCGTTATGAATAAATTTGAGTTTTTTTAGCCACAAATGTTATTACATGATATTTATAATTTTCACTTACTTTTACTTAACTAAGTTTAACCACAAAATAATTTTTTAATGATATTTGAACCCTGCCTAAGTCAGTCAGGCGCATAAGAACACTTCTGAACACCTAAGAATACATAAAACCACATTAGAACACATTAGAACATAATAGAAAATATTCTCAACAATAAAAATGTATTTTTTTGTATCATGATTAAATATTTTTCTTCCCTTTGTGTTCTTACGTTTCCTTATGTGGTTAATATTTTATTTAAGTTTTTTTCATATATTCTTAAGAAATCTTATGTGTCTTATGTGTTCACCTATAGCTATCGGTGTGGTTAATAATTTTATTTTGGAAAAGTAGAATTACTAATAATGCTGAAAGCATTAATCCTTTTAAAATCTTTGGTGTACTTAGTGGTTGATTTAATAATTGGTAAAGTTGATTTAATCAAACTTTTTCGGTTTCAACAGCGGCCCAATTATTTTTCTCGTTATATCTTTTTAAAACAATATTGTTTTTAAGCGCTTCAGCCTGAATTATCGGAATATCTTCCTTATAAAAACCACTCATAAAAAGCTTACCGCCTACAGGCAAACACTTTGCATAAGTTTCCATATCAGCAACAAGAATATTTCTGTTAATGTTTGCCAGAATTATTTCAAATTTCATGTCTTCGAGCAATGAAGCATCGCCGGTTTTTACTGTAATTCCTGATACTTTATTTAACGCGATATTTTCAAGCGAGTTTTCAGTACACCAATCATCAATATCAATAGCCAAAATATCAGTAGCGCCACGCATCGCTGCAAGAATTGCAAGCACGGCAGTACCACAACCCATATCGAGGACACTTTTCCCTGCAAAATCAATTTTGAGAATCTCACTAATCATTAGTCCGGTTGTTTCGTGATGACCGGTTCCAAACGACATTTTCGGGTCGATAATTATATCATATTTAGCCTTCGGAATATCAGTATGAAATGTACTGTGAATAACACAATCATTATCGATAACAATCGGTTCAAAAAAGTTCCTTTCCCACTCTTCGTTCCAGTTTTGTTCTTCAACTTCTTTAATATCATAAGTAATATTTACCTCGAACGGAAAATCATCGAGAACATTCTGAAGATCAACTTCTTTAAACAGTTTCTGTTGAACAAAAGCAACTGTACTGCTGTTTGAATGAACAAAACTCTCAAATCCAATCTCAGCAAGCTCCGAAGCAAGCACATCGCCAATATATTCTTCGGATGAATTATAATGGAAAGTAATTTCAAGATATTTCATAAACTTATTTTTTAACTTCTTAATGGTATAAAAAAACTGATTTCAGTAACGACAAAAAACTGATTTACATTCAAAAATCGCGTCAAACATAAATTTTTCATAAAAATTCCGGTTTAACAGTACAAATATACTTAAAATCGAATTAAAAATAAGTACTTTTATCGATGAATCAAATCCATTGAAAATTAACTTTAAAGTATGTACAATGGCATGATTATTGATATTAATTAGCAATAAAATCTTTTTTCAAAATATATGGGAGGCATAACAATGAAACCATTAACAATCATTTTAACAACATTATTTCTGATTTGGGCAACTTTAGTTCAAAGTCAGAATAATCAGATTGTGGACGATATTTACTTCAAACCGAGCGATGCAAAGAAGTTTTCGGTAAAAAATGTAACTGAAACTAAAAAGCCAAATTTTAAAAATGGCGCAAAAGAAATCATTTATATTGAAAAAGTAATTCGCGACACAGTTTACGTAAACGCTGAAAAATCTGATTCGGCCGAATATGATGAACAAGGTGAATACCTGAACGGATTTAACGGTAGCGAGTCCGATTTAGAATATGCAGAACGCATACGAAAATTTCATAATCCGAAATATACAGTATTTATTGGTGACCCCGACTATAACAGTGTATTTTTCCTCAACAGTAACGATTGGAACGTTTATGTTGAAGGTTCTTATGCTTGGGTAACACCCACATGGACAAACCCTTACTGGTACGACTATTACTGGCGACCCCATTCATACAACAGTTGGGGATGGAGAAACTGGTGGGGTTCTTCATATTACAACTATTATAACCCATGGTACAGCTTCGGCATGTATGGAAGTTGGTATGGTAACTATTGGGATTACGGATGGGGATATAATTACCCATACAGCGGATGGGGTTACGGATATGGTTATCCATACTACGGAGGTTACTATGGAGGTTATTATAATGGATGGGGCTATCCTTACTGGGGTGGTGGCGGAACATACAGAGAAAGAAATACTGCACATAGTGAATCTGAAAGAAGAAACAATAATTTATATAATTCGGGCAGAGTAGGCACACAGGCTTCAAACGCAACACCTCGTCAATCATCAATTTCCGGTGGCGGATTCAGCTCCCCCCGAAGTAGTTACACAGCAGTAAGTGGTGAAAATTACAGAACTTCTGGAGTACCAACCAACGGTTCAACCAGAACAGTTCGCTCAGGCACACCTGATAATCCTACTTCCCGGTCAACTACTACACCTACTGTAACCACAGGACGCAACAGTTATTATAGCAACGAAAATGTAAATGTGAGCAGGCCTACAACTTCAAGTGTGAGCACTTCACCTCGCACAACCACTTCGGTTTCAGGAAATCGTACAACTGAAAATAACAGAAGTACTTATACTACTCAAAGTGGTAACAGAACAACATATTCCACAGGGGCATCGCAATCGGCAGTAAGAAGTTCTTCAAGCACTACTAATTCAACTTCTACTTCAACCAGAAGCAGCAGTCCAGCATATAGCAGTCCAGCAACTTCTTCACCTTCCTACTCATCAAGCAGTAGCAGCGGTGGTTCATACAGTTCAGGTAGTAGTAGTAGCAGTTCTTCGGGTGGTTCAAGAGGTAGTTCTGGTGGAAGCAGTTCAGGTGGAAGAAGATAACGAATCCTTGAGATAAAATTTAACTTTACTGAATTCAATATCCAAAAATTAATAATAGCATAATTAAAATATAACATATGAAACTACACATTTTATCTTTAGCGTTGATAATATGCAGTTTAAACCTATTTGCGCAAACCGAATTTGATGCATTAAAAATGGTTGAGCACGATATAAACGGAACTGCACGATATATGAGTATGGCAGGAGCTTTTGGAGCACTTGGAGGTGACCCTTCAGCTATAAAGGATAATCCGGCAGGTTTGGGGATTTTCCGCAAATCAGAACTTACAGGTACCATTAATGCATTGATCCAACAAACCGGAGCAAAATGGAATAGCTCTTTAGCTTCATACGATGATTTATACAAACTGAATCCGAATAATTTTTCATTTGTATTAGCTGTTCCAACATGGAGGACAGAAAGCGGTGCACCGGGCTTAATAAATTCAAACTGGGCTTTTAACTATAACCGCCTTAAAAATTTTGACCGTAGAATGAATATCCAAAGCGGTTCGTCGAATTCATCGATGACAGATTATATGGCATATTTCACATCTGCATATCGCCAGAATTATGGTGGAGGACTTCCCGCAAGTGCATTATCTTACACAAACAATTACGAACCATTCGATAATCTCAGTGTTCCATGGCTTTCAGTTCTCGCATACGAAGGTTACTTAATAAATGAAAGCAGCAATAATTCAGGCTCGTGGGCACCTCTGCTAAACGCAGGTGAAACTGTTATTCCTTCATATACTTTAGAAGAAAAAGGCTATATCGATGAGTTTTCAGTAAACTGGTCGGGAAATTTCAGCAATGTATTTTATCTTGGAGCCGGATTAAATGTAAGATCGATTGAATATAGTGCTACAAGCACTTATGGTGAAATTTTCAACGAAGGTGGGTCCATGATTCTTAACAACGATTATTCAACAAGCGGAACAGGAGTAAATTTTAATTTAGGAGCCATATTTGTTCCAATTGATTTTATGAGAATAGGTTTATCGTTACATTCGCCTACATTTTATTCGTTAACCGATTACAATTATGCAAAACTTGATTACAATACACAAAGTAACGGTTGGATAGCTACTCCTAAGGATGCATATAGCGACTATAAAATTCAATCACCTTTGCGTTACGATATAAGTGTTGCGTTTATTGCGGGTCAAATTGGTTTAATAAATGCTGAGTATTCGGTAAATAATTACACCGGCACACGTATATTGGACGCGAATAATAAAACAAGAAGTTATATGGACGAAAATAATGTTATGCGTGAAATGATGAATAATGCCCGTACTATAAAAGTTGGAGGTGAGTTAAGAGTTACAAGCAACTTCTCATTAAGGGGTGGTTATGCCAACACAAGTACTCCTACAAAATCTACAGCCGCCAAATATATGCGCGACAATTCTATTCGTACGGATACAGAGTATTTTTTACGTAATCGAACCGATTATCTGAGCCTTGGCTTAGGATATCAGGAAAGCAATTGGCATCTCGATTTTGCTTACATGAACAGAATTCAGGATGACTATTTTTATCCTTATAATTCGAATAATTTAGGTGAAAATCTGAAAGTTAACCCAGCCAGAGTGATTTCGAACAACAATAATCTTGTAGTTACACTTGGGGTTAAATTTTAGATAAACTGCAATAATAAAAAAACAGAGGCTGCATTATTTTTGCAGCCTCTGTTTTTTATTCTCAAATTAGTTTGAAATTATTTCTGTACCAATACCCAGGCATCAGCAAATCGATTTTTAACCTGACCGATTTTTGTTCTAGCGCCCGAATAATCGTCGTACGAAGCTAAAATAACACGATACATACCTTTTTCATTAACAACTATTAGCGCACTATTACCCTCGCTAACCAACTGGGCTCTTAAACCACGAGCGTTTTCGTGCTTTGAAAAACTACCCACAATAACATGGTATTTTTTACTTAAAGCATCAATGTTTGTTTCACCTTGTGCAGCGCTGAAGGTTTCATTACGCGTAACTTCAGGTTCATTGGTTACCGGAGTTGTGGTAGTAGGCTGAGTAGTAGTTACTCCTTTTGCAGGTACGTTTGCACCCGGAATAGAAGTAACATTCTGTTTCGATTTACAAGCAGTAAATATCATTCCTGCTAAAGAAAGGAAGATAAATAAACGAATTGTTCTGGTCATAAAATTCATTTGTTGATAATTGTTTAAAACTTAATGCAAATATCAAAATAAAATTATGGATTACCAAACGGACACAGATTTTTTAATAAAATTTATTCGATTTATTCAAAAATCAAATTAGTTCTTCTATCAACACTTAGTTATAAAATATGTTCTTTCGCGCAAATGGAACATCCCGAGTAGTGGAAGCCACAAAATCGCGAAGATAAACTGAAGGTTTTTTCTTTATTGCTTCTTAAGATAATATGTTATAATGCATAAGTTTATTTCAACTTGCGTCTCGGCGTATCCCGCAACTCGGGATGTACCATATGCATGAAATAAATACGGCGCAGAGGAAAACTATAAATTGTTTTTTTTAAAATTATTGGTTTGATATACTGCAATATAATCAATTTTTTAACGATCTATTGTCTATGGCAAGTAACTAATTCGGTTTAATCGTTAAACATGATAAAATTTCCTATGTTCTCAGATAATTAAAAAAAGCATACCACAAGATTAACGATTAAACCACAAAAATAATAAAGTTGATAAATTTAACAAAAGCCCCAAAATATCTCTTGGGGGCTTTTATAATTTTAAAAAAACTACTTAGGCATTTTCCCAAACATACTTTTCATAACGCGGTGAAATTTATGTACTCCGGTGGGTTGGGTAAACATAAAAATGCATTGGTGGTGAACAAGATTTACATTTTTACTCTGCGCCAGCTCAATTGCAGCCGCAGTTTCGGAAGTTTGCTGAATCCAGATATTTTCAATTCCTTTATCGAGAGCCTGCTGTACAGTGGCATAAGTTTCAACTGCAGGTGTCAGCACCAATAAATGTTTCACATCTTCGGGCAATTGACTGATGGATTGAACTTTTGAGTTTTCAGGCTGGTTAGTTTCATAATTGGGATTGATAAACCACAATTTGTAATTCAGAGCGGCAAGATGTTTGGCTACATCAGCGCTGAAACTTTTTTCTTTACGTGAAGCTCCGGCAATGGCTATGATTTTGCCATCCACAAAGCGATTGATTTGTTGCAGGGATACGACTTGCATGTTTGTATTGATTTTGAAGTTTACTAAAAAAAAATAGTATTAATTACTTTATTTCGAGAAATTTATCTATTAAATTTCTATTATTTTCGGTCAGTTCACCATCGCGCGACTGAAGCAACATCGAAGCTTCGTTGGTTTTATCACGCAAAACCTTTTTCATGTTTCCGAACATACTTCCGGTGCGCAGTTTATAAGTTGTAAACAATGCTGTTTTAGCAGTTTTGTTTTGCTGTAGCGACTTTGCAAACTCCTTCCATTCTTTTTCAGGATGCTGCAAAATCACGAAAAGTCCACTGGTCCAGCATCCAAAAAAGATGTAATCTACATCGACTATATCGTTATTATTAAACTTCTGAATGGAAGTTACCTTCGATTCAATCCCCTTCTTTTTCAGGTAAAAAGCAATTTCGGCTGCATATTTCTGCGTTGTGCCCCGCTTGCTGTGATAAATAATTGCTGCTTTCATATATTTTTCAATTTATTTTTTCATAAAGTTTTATCTTTAAAATTCAGTAATCAATCGTAAAATAACGCTAATAAGTCCGACTAAAAAAATCGATGTAAATATCTGTTTATTATAACGCGCCAGCCAATTGGGCAAATAAATATCGAAATTATGTTTTTTAGAACCGGAATATTTTCGCGCCAAAATTGTAAGCGGACACTGCATTTTGAAAACTGCTAAAACTATTCCTTCCAAAATAATTATTGCAATGCAAATCCATGTTAGAAAATTAATTTGATTGAAAATGCCCGAATATAAAACCTGAAAAATAACGGCAACCATAAAAATCCAGATAAGCGTGTGCGTTATTTTTATCGCAATTAGTTTGTTCATTTAATCAGTTTGATTTTTGCAATAAATTGATGTTCGGTTTTTGAAAATTCCGGTTCGGGAAGATCCAATAATTTGTACCTGTTGCAAATATTCTTAATTCCAACGCCCGTTGAAGCTATGTTAGAAGGGCGTTCCTGCAAATTATTGACCACATTCATAAAATTTTCAGGGTCAACAAAAATATCGATGTTGAGCGGATGCGATTTCGACATTATATTGTGTTTAATGGCATTTTCGATAAGCAATTGCATAGCCAGCGGAATAATTTTATACGCGCGAAAATTATCGGTAATGTCAATATTTACATGCAGCTTTCCTACAAAACGAATGTTCAGCAGGAAAATGTAAGCATCGAGGAAATTTAATTCCGTATTCAAATCAACCAAATCATAATCCTTGTTTTCAAGAATATAGCGGTAAACTTTCGAAAGTTGTTCCGAAAATTTTTCTGCCAAATCGGGTTCTAATTTTATGAGCGAAGTAAGCACATTTAAACTGTTAAACAAGAAATGCGGATTCACCTGCTGTTTGAGTACATCGAACTGCGATTGCAGATTTTCTTTTTGCAATTTGAGTAACTGCGTATTTGCTTTTGTAAGTTCTTCGGTTCGCTGTATTACTACTTTTTCGAGTCTTTTGTTCTGCTCTTTTTCCTGATCGATTAACTGCTGAGCATACAAGTTTTTTTGCTCTTCAATTTTTACTTTCGTATCCAATTTTGCCCGCTCATCGGCTTGGGAAATTTGTTTCAGTATAAACTCCGAAATGGAATGTTGAAAATACACACACAAAAAACCCATAAAGAAAAAATAAATAGTTTTGAAAATATGGGATTGAGGTGTAGTAGATAGAAATTGACTATAAAACTCTACGTTTTGAAAATAGAAATAATAATAATTCAGATTGAACAACAATAAGGAGAATAGTACAATAAAAATCAATAATGGTCTATTCAGACGAAAAGTATATAACACAAACAAAATTGGGTACAGAAACATTGAAGCAGCAGCCGTAACCGCTATTTTATCGTGATGTATCGATGAAAAATACAAATTGAATGATATGATACAAACATCAACAATTGCGCTAAAGTAACTCAGATAATCAGGGTCGTATTTCTTACGCGCAGCAATCCACAAACCGACATTCATGGATAAATATAGCAAAGTAAGCACAATAGAGTGTATCGATTGGGATGAGTAACCTGACAGCAACTGTAATGTAAGCGTAAATACAATTACGGCAATCAGAATCCACCTGAAATATACAGTCAGGAATGCGCCTTTTAGGCGTTCTTGCTGAATAATTTCGGGAGGTAGCGTTTTAAAAATATTTGCCATCTTCTAAGTATATCGGTTCTTTATAAATACAAAAGTGTGTTGTATGAAATTATTCTCCATCAAGCCATTGCTTGAACTCAGGCGCTTTATCGATGCTTACAAACAAATCAGTTTCTGTAGGCGGATTAAGTACTATTTTCAAACGGCTTTTAGGATAAACCACAACTTTTTCGATTGATTTTAAACCAACGAGAAATTGGCGGTTTACACGGAAAAAATCTTTCGGATTGAGCATATCTCTAAGATTATCAAGGCTAAAATCGAGCGAATATTGATTTTTTGAGTGCATAACGGCGAAAGTAATTCCTGCTGTTGAGAAAAAAAAGGCTATGTCTGCCACATTGATGGATTTCAGTTTGTCGCCAACCGATACTAAAAAGCGTTCGCGGTATATTTGTTGCGGGCGAAGTAAATTTCGAAGCATCACTGCATCAATCAGGGGAGCAGTTTCGGCACTCCAGCTTCGGTATTTGTCGATAGCGCGACACAACTCTTCCTGATTTATAGGTTTGAGCAGGTAATCAATGCTATTCAGTTTAAATGCTTTTATGGCATATTCGTCGAAAGCGGTGGTAAAAATAATTTTAGAGCGCACCTGTACCTGTTCGAAAATGGCAAAACTCAGGTCGTCCTCCAACTGTATATCGAGGAAAATCAAATCAGGTTGCTCGTTTTTCCGCAGCCATTCAACCGATTCCTGAACCGAAGAAAGTTTGTTAACAATCTGAATATCGGGCGCACACTCACGAATCATGTTCTCAAGTCGCCGTGCAGCATATTCTTCATCTTCAATAATAATTGTTCTCATAAGTTCATTTAATATTTAAACCCCACCCTAACCCTCCCCAAAAGGGAGGGAATGTGCATATAAAAAAGTGATAATATCTAATATAAGTATAGAAAAACTATTTACAATTTTTTATTCACCAACATCCAATTAACCAATTCACTGATTAACTGATCAAACTGTTCAATCCTTTCAAACCTCACAAACCAATCAACCAAACTCACTTCATATTAATAATTTCATTAAAAATATCCGGGTTGATTGATTCGGAATTTCTGGGAGCGTTTCTGTATTTTGCAATCATTTTTTCCAGATCGTTTTGAATTATCGGCTTCAACAAATAATCGATTCCTTCCAGAAGAAAAGCACGGGTTGCATATTCGTCGGTAGCTGTTGTAAAAATAATTGAACAGCAAATTTTTATTTCTCTAAAAAGAGTAAAACTGAGATCATCTTCCAATTGAATATCTAAAAAAATCAAATCAGGTTCATCGTTGGTTTTAAACCAAGCTACTGATTCGGCAACCGATTCGAGTTTTGCTACAATTTCAATTTCGGGATCAATCACTCTAATCATGTTTTCGAGCCTGCGGGCTGCAAAAACTTCATCTTCAATTATTACTATCTTCATGATATATAAATTTTTAAGTTTCCATTCAGGAGTTTTAAGTACTTTTTATTAGTTTTATTTTAGCTTTAAATTCTTTTTCAGTTTTTTCAAATTCCGGTAATGTAAGGTTGAGTAGCTGATATCGGTTGAGTATGTTTTTCAATCCTACTCCTGTGGAAATTATTTGCGAAGGACGCTCCTGAAGATTGTTATTAACATTGAGATATCCATCGGCATCAACAAAAATATCAATTTTGAGCGGATTTTGTTTCGACATTACATTATGTTTTATTGCATTTTCTATCAACAGTTGCATGGCTAACGGAATAATCCGGTCAGTTCGATTTTCGTCGGGAATATGAAGATTTACAGTAAGTTTACCTACAAAACGAATATTAAGCAGAAAAAAGTAAGCATCGAGGAAATTCAACTCTGTATTCAGATCAACTAATTCGTTATCTTTATTTTCGAGCACGTAGCGGTAAACCTTCGATAGTTGTTCCGAGAATTTTTCGGCCAAATCCGGTTCAAGTTTTATAAGCGAAGTCAGCACATTTAAACTGTTGAACAAAAAGTGCGGATTCACCTGCTGTTTCAGCACATCATATTGCGATTGCAGATTTTCTTTCTGTAGGTTTATAAGTTGTGTGCGGGCTTCAGTTAATCGTTTTGAGCTTTCACGCACACGCTTTTCAAGTTGCGAATTGAGTTTTTCCAATTCATTTTTGGCAATCTGAAGTTCATCTTCAATTTTAATTCGCTTGGTAATATCTCTTACAATGATAAATGCTGCCGGTCGGCCGTTATAATCAGAAGTGCGCGCATTTAACTCAACTGTAATTATTTTTCCATTTTTTCGTATTAACCTGCTTCGGTACAGCGAAACAAAATCTTCACCATTCATGCGCCGTTTGTGAAATTCAATCATTCTCTGATGATCATCAGGAATAACTTTATCAAGAAAGGAAATATTGGTAAGGTCTTTTTCATCAACCTGTAACATATCAGCCATAGCCTTGTTACAAAATTTTATCAATCCATCCTGCGTAATTATTATTCCATCTAAAGCATTTTCAATTAGCGACCGGTATTTTTCTTCGCTTTCGGCAAGCGCTTTTTGCATGGCAGCATGTTCCGAAATATCAATAACTACCCCGCGTGAACCTACTGTTTTTCCATTTATCAGCATTGGAGTAGCCGAAATCATTGCTTCAAAAATCTGACCATCAATCTGTTTGAGTTTGTAGAAATTACCTTTAGATGGAATTTCCTTAAAACTTACATTATTGAAGTTATTTTTCATCCGTTCAAGTTCTTCAGGAATTACGATACTGAAAACCGACACATCAGAAGTTTCATAAGCAGTGCCGAATTTTTCGCGTCCGGCTTTGTTCAGATAACGCAGGTTTGCATTCAGATCGAGTTCATAAACTGTTTGAGGAAGCATTTCAGCCAATTCGCGGTATTTCTGCTCACTCTTAATCAGTTCTTCCTGAAATCTTCGTATTTCGGTAAGGTCATGTACGGTTATCAGACTTACTTTCTTGTGATTCAAATCGATAACTGACGAAAACACATCGCCTTCCTTAATACTTCCATTTTTGGTTATAAATCTGAATAATTCATTCACTTTTGAGTAATCGCCATTTTTTCTTCTTTCGCTGATGGATAAACCTTTAGCTCTATCTTCAGAATAAACTAATTCCGAGGCCGGTTTTGAATACAATTCGACAGGAGTGTAACCTATCATTCTACAGAAAGTATTGTTAGCAAAAAGAATTTTTTCACCTTCGATTGCGAAAATGCCATCCTGTGAGTTTTCTATCAGGGTTTTATATTTTTCTTCATTTTCGCGTAAGGCGTTTTCCATGGCTTTGCGTTCCGAAATATCAACTATTACGCCACGTGAACCTACCGCCTTACCATCTTCAATAATTGGTGCTCCATAAATAAGTACAGGAATTTCCTCGCCTTTTGAATTAATTGCCGTATATTCTTCGGGAGGAGAAGCAACCGCAACATATTTACCTTCAATTGCTGTCATTCTTACTGCTTCCTGCTCCAATCTTTGTTGCATTAGTTTCTGATCGTCAGGTTTAAAGAATGTAATTGCACCTTTTTTGGGTTTGGCATCCTTATCTAAACCGAACAGTTTATATCCGGTCTGATTTATATAGGTTGGTTTGCCCTGCACATCTAATTCGTAAACTGCCAAAGGAAGCATTTCGGTCAATTCGCGGTATTTACGTTCGCTTTTTTTAAGTTCAATTTCTAAACGGTTACGGTCTGTAACATCGTGTATGGTATAAAAAGCAGCCCAATCATCGTTATACCGTATCATTGTCGATGTGGTTTCACATTCTTTGGTTTCGCCGGTTTTGGTTATCAGGCGCAAAGTTTCATGAATAGTGCTTATGTCGCCATTTTTACGGCGTTCGTTTATCTCAACAAGTTTATGTTTGTCATCGGGATGAATAATATCCGATTGATGGTCGGATAGACAATACCCAAGCATATTGCACAAAGTATCGTTTGCATACAAAATTCTGAAATTACGAACTATCATAATTCCATCGTGCGAGTTTTCAACTAAGGTTTTGTATTTTTCTTCGCTATCGCGTAGTGCGTTTTCCATTTCGGTGCGCTCGGTTATATCGCACATGGATATAAATGATGCGTTTCGTCCATTTACCTGAACAGTTGTGGCATTAAGTTCGGTAAGAATTTTTCTGCCGGTTTTATGCAAAAAATTTGCACTGTAACGCATGGTGTTCATTTCGCCACGCATACGTTTGTAGTGAATTTCCATAACTCTTTCCCTGTCTTCTGGAGCAATGAAATCTGGTGGATTCATGCTGAAAACTTCTTCCCTTGTGTATCCAAACAATTCGCAGAAAGCATCATTAACTAAAAGAAATTTTCCATCCTGATTTAAAGAAACAGCTTCCAAAGAACTTTCTATCAACGTTCGGTATAATTTTTCACTTTCCTGAAGCGAAATTTCCAGTTCTTTTCTGTCGCTTATATCCTGCTGAATTATGATATAGCCATCAATTTCGCCGCTTTCCTCCTTGTATGGTGCTGCAATTGTATTCGCCCAAAATGTACTGCCGTTTTTGTTGATAGTAAGTAATTCGCCCTGCCATTTTTCTCCGTTCAATAGTTTTTCAACTATTTCCTTTCTCGATTCAGGTAAATTCTCATGATAAAAAAGTTCGTTAACCGAATTACCGATTAACTCATCTTTTGAATATCCAGACAATTTTGTAAAACCCGGATTCACATATTCAAATCTGAATTCACGGTCGAGAATAAAAATTGCTCCTGGCGTTTGCTCAAACACCAATCGGAGTTTATTCAGCTCTTTGCTGTCAGTTGCATACAAATTATTTGATTTCAGGTTTTTATTGTCAATACTTCGGTAAAAAATAATTAACATTAAGCGGCAATAGTGCCGTACAAAAGA
>CAYONE010000082.1:0-21588 GCA_964405245.1 uncultured Paludibacter sp. | reverse complement strand
CACTGTTCATTAACTACTCGCATTATGTCGCTTAATTTTGATTACTTACTTAAAAAAACAAATGGCATCAAAATCAGAAAAAATTAAACTCGAAGATCGTTACAAAAATATTATCGAATGGTTTCAGATAAATATGCCGGTAGCTGAAACTGAATTGCATCACGGTGATGCATATCAATTGCTGGTAGCTGTTATTTTATCGGCGCAATGTACTGATAAACGCGTGAATATGGTAACACCTGCTCTTTTTGAAGCTTTTCCAACTGCTGAAGCGCTTGCTGCATCATCACCTGAAGTTATTTTGGAAAATATTCGCTCCATATCATATCCCAATAGTAAAGCACATCATTTATGGGGAATGGCTAATAAATTGATAAGTGAATTCGGAGGAGTTGTTCCTGAAGAAATTGAAGAATTGCAAAAACTACCGGGAGTTGGTCGTAAAACTGCCAATGTGGTGGCTTCGGTCATTTATAATAAACCTGCAATGGCTGTAGATACGCATGTTTTTCGTATTTCTGAGCGTTTAGGTCTGACAACAAATTCAAAAAATCCACTGCAAACAGAACTTGAACTTATAAAATATATTCCCGAAGATTTAATTCCGAAAGCGCATCACTGGTTGATTTTACATGCCCGATATATTTGTCAGGCGCGTAAGCCAAAATGTAATGAATGTGGATTAAAAGAGTGGTGCAGGTATTATCAAAAAAATAATTAGTTTATTTTTAGGTTTATACATTATTTTTACTATTTTTGTACAAATTCATATTTTTAGTGATAAAAAGAATTGTTAATAACTAAATCTAATATTGTATGAGAGCAAAATTTCAATAAATTCTGGTAGCTTTATTACTTTCGTCTGGTATGTTTTCTGCAGAGTTGCCATGGGATTCAAATCTTGTTGAAGGATTACGTGGTACACTAAATCCGGGTTCTTCCTATACACAAATAACTTCTGCTAAAAAAGACAGTAAGGGAGATGATTTTGTTTTTCTGATTGGCCATAATAATATCAGTTATGGCTCGACCGACATACCAAATTCAGGAAACGGAACGATTATCCTGAAGTTTAGCAATACAAACGGAAGCCTGCTTTGGTGGCAACAAATGGGCAATGAAAGTAATTCCGCATGGGTAAACAGTGTACTTGAAACGAATGAAGGGAAATTTCAGATTTTGGGTGGATGTTCATTCTCAACCGGTAAAACTTTAACATTGGGTAATCAATCGTTTAGTTACACAGCCAATGGTACAGCCCGATTTTTTACTGCTACTTTTAATCCTGCTGATTATACATGGAGTAATGTGAAGTTTATTATCAATCCTGATGAGAATAATGGTTACATTGAGGAAGTAAAGCAATTTTTAGATAACGATGGAAATTATTTTCTAGGTGGGAAATTCTCGGCAGGAGCAATTCTGGTTGATAATGATACTATTGCAAAACGGACAGGGAATCAGGGAATCAATATATTTACTACAAAATTTTCCTCAGCCATGGTACGCCAATGGTCGAAATACAGTAAAGTAGTAAATTCCGGAACATACCTGCATAATGTGTTTTTCGATTCGGATGGAAACGGTGGTGCAATTATCGCAGGTTCACTTGGATATATTACCGGAGGGCTCTCGTTCGATGATAAAGTTGTTAAAAACGATACACTCAGTAGTACTTACGATTATAGCTATCAGGACATATTTATCGTAAATATCGGATCAACCGGAACAGTAAATTATGCAAAAACACTGCTTAATTCCGGTAACGAAAATATTACATTTTTAAAAAGCACTGGCGATGGAAAACTTTATCTTTGCGGAGAATATTCGGGAAAAATGAACGTTTTAAGCAAGAATTTTCCTGCTTTGGGAAATTCAACTTACTATAATGACTTTTTGGGTTGTATTAACGCAGCTAACGGGAATTTTATCTGGGCTGAACCCATAAATTCGAATATTTACTACAGTGAGAGACAAAGATTTTTTGATGTTGATAAAAATAATGATTTGTATTTTTCTACCCGCTTTGCCAATGCCAATGTGAATTTATTTGGTGGAGAGTATGTAAAAAGGCATAATGCGAATAATATTGTGATTGGCAAGGTAAACAAAACCGGCGAAAAACAATGGATTAACGTTTTGAGTGCCATTACCACTTTCTCGGGAATTATTGAACATACAAGCATAACATCGTTATATGCAGGTTCATATTTATTTATTTCTGTACCGCGGCGAAGTTATGGATCAAACAAAGATATTGGTTGGGGATCATTGTACGAACCAGAAACAACCATGTATATGGGCTACGATGGCAATACTTTAGTAATAAATCCGGAAAATGGTAAAATGATTAGTGGCTCGACAACACGTTTCCCGATTATAACAGAAAATAACAATAATGACTTCACAGGAATTTTTGTGGACTATATGGAATATAAATTATATAATCTGTCGTTAACCGGAGCCGAAATCAGCGGGAAAGTTAGCAACGCTGGAAATATTTTCAGCCCTGACAAATTTGGTTCTGTTCAGTTGCTGAATGCCACAAATAATTCCGGCAAGATTTATCAGTCTCAGCCTCTACCCGAACAGGGAGAATTTAAATTCAGCAGAATTCCAAAAGGAGAATACATTATTAATTTTGCTTCAAAAGATTCAACATTAACTACACATTACTACAAAGCCGGTACAGACCAACCTATATTAAAATGGAACGATGCTACAAAAATTCTGGCTGACAATAATAAATCGGAAAATTTAAATTTCAATCTTCTTAAAACACCTTATCCAAAAGGAAATAATACAGTGTTTGTAAATGTTGATATTTCAAAAATGTTCGACACCTCACTTTGGTATTTTTTAAATTTCCAGTGCAGGTTATTTGATAAAAGCAGTAATCAATTGGTAGCTTTTGCCTATCCCGCTGAATTTATGAATGAGACTTATGGTTTTATAATAAGAAATGTTCCGGCAGGAGATTATAGACTAATGGTAGAACATGGATTTATAACGCAGATAGATGTGCCTGAACTAAAAATAACCGATTTGTCGGCTGCAACTATTGTAAATATGAATATTCAGAATGATAAATTATACAGGAATATTAGCGATGGTCTTGAAATAAATAAAATCGATAATTTGCAAATTTACCCCAATCCGGCATCAGATTATTTCAGATTGAGTAGAGAATTTATGCAACCATATAATTTACAAATTTATAGTGCCGAAGGTAAGTTGGTTAAAGATATTACCGATTTTGTTTCTGATAAAATTTTCATTAAAGATTTGAAAGTAGGAATTTATTTTGTAAGAGTTGATAATTTTTGGGGAAGATTTATAAAAAGGTAAAATGCCAATTTTAAACTCCGAAAACTTATTCTAAAGAAGTTAAAAAAAGAAATACTCTGAAATTGAGTGTTTCTTTTTTTTGAACAAATTAATCTGATAATCGTTATTTATATCAGTCTATTTTTCAAAATTTATAATTTTATGAGATTTCTATCGAATCACAAAATTCTTATCTTATCAATTTTTTTTATAACTGCTGATTTATTTGCTCAACATGAAGTAACTTTTAAAATTCCCAAACAATACAGTTTGGAATTTGGTTACCGCAATGTTTTTTCGGTAATTGACCGAACAGGAATTCTTCCGGAAAATAAAACTACGAATGGTTATGGTTTCCTGTTAGATTATGCCTGGCAATTAGGCGGACTTAACAGCAAAAAGCCTGCAATTTATTTGTCCATACCTATAGGTTACACTGTTTTAATGCCTGATAATAATTTGTCGCAACGAGCAACTATGCTGAATTATGGTTGGGCTACACGTCATGAATTGGCAAAAAATAAACCATTTACTCCATTTGTAGGTTATGGCTTATTTTTAAACACTTTAAAAATTAAAGGAGTAGAAGGTGGAATAATGGGGCATCAAACCCAATTTGATTTGGGAGCTGACTTTAAAACATCATCTAAACTGAAATATTTTGCAAAACTACAATATAGTTATACATCGTATCCCAAACCTGAACACGATAAACGTTTGCATTATCAGTATTTTGATGTGAGAGTAGGAGTGAGATATTGATAGATTATTGTAAGTAGTTTATAGTAAATAGTTTATAGTAAATAGTTTATAGTACTTTTCATTTTCTAATCTCTAATATGTTGTCAATTATACTTTTAATTGGATTATTGCATCTATTTCTATAAACTAAATCCTCTATTATACTTTTAATTGGAATATAAACAGCCGGTCTCAACATGAAACCGGCTGCATTAATTATTATTGTTTCGCGCTTTGGGTTTAGTGTCTGCCTTTCGGTATATATGTTCAGGGTTTCAAAATAGGTTTTTCCGCTTCACAAATGTTTTTTTATTTGCAGGTTCCCTCCCCATTGGGGAGGGTTATGGAGGGGTTAATATTCATCCCAACTCTTTATTTTCACATCTTCAATATTTAAAGTGCAAAACGCAGTGATAAAGGCCGAAGCCAGTCGTGCGTTAGTCAGAAGCGGGATATTAAAGTCTATGGCTCCACGGCGAATTGTGTAATCGTTGCGCAATTCGCGTTCTGTTGTATTTTTCGGGATATTGATTACAAGATCGAAACCTTTGTTCGAAAGCATTGTTTTTACATTCAATTCACCATCTTCGTCAGGCCAGTTTACAGCTGTAGCTACAACGCCATTTTCAGCTAAAAAACGCTGCGAGCCGCGTGTAGCAAATAGCTCATATCCTTTTTTCTGAAGTAAATGAATAGCATCAAGTAATTCTACTTTCGATTTTGGTTCGCCCGACGAAATCAAAACGCGTTTCTTAGGAATACGGAAACCAACCGAGAGAAGCGATTTCAGAATTGCTTCGTGGAAATCGTCACCGATACAGCCCACTTCACCGGTCGAAGCCATGTCCACTCCCAGTACAGGGTCAGCCTGTTGCAAGCGGTGGAATGAGAATTGCGACGCTTTGATACCCACATAATCCAGATCGAAAGCCGATTTTTCGGGTTTCTCAACCGGCAAACCAAGCATTACTTTAGTAGCCAGTTCGATAAAATTCAGTTTTAATACTTTTGAAACGAACGGAAATGAACGGGAAGAACGCAAATTACATTCTATTACCTTGATGTAATTATCTTTAGCTAAGAACTGTATATTAAATGGTCCTGAAATATTCAGAGAACGTGCAATTTCTCCCGCTATCTTTTTAATACGGCGAATGGTTTCCACATAAATTTTTTGTGGAGGAAATTGTGTTGTGGCATCGCCAGAATGAACTCCTGCAAATTCCACATGTTCCGAAATGGCGTATAACAACATTTCTCCATCTTTAGCCACAGCATCAATTTCAATTTCTTTGCAACGTTCAAGAAATTCCGACACTACTACCGGGTGTTTTTTTGAAACTTCTGTCGCTAATTTCAGGAAGTTTTCAAGTTGCGAAGCATCGTTACAAACATTCATGGCAGCACCCGAAAGTACGTACGATGGACGAACCAATACAGGGAACCCAACTTCTTTTACAAACTCATTTACATCTTCGAAAGTTGAAAGCTCTTTCCAGCGTGGTTGGTCAATACCCAATTCATCAAGCATCGATGAGAATTTATGACGGTCTTCGGCACGGTCAATATCCACTGCCTGTGTTCCGAGAATAGTTACATTAGCATCTGCCAGTTTCATGGCTAAGTTATTTGGAATTTGTCCGCCGGTTGAAACGATAGTTCCCATCGGATTTTCAAGTTCCATTATGTCCATCACACGCTCGAAGCTCAACTCATCGAAGTACAAACGGTCACACATATCGTAGTCGGTCGAAACCGTTTCGGGATTGTAATTAATCATTACGGAACGTAAACCTTCTTTGCGAATAGTCATCAATGCGTTAACACCGCACCAGTCAAACTCTACCGAAGAGCCGATACGGTAAGCGCCAGAACCAAGTACAACAACCGAGCGATGGTCACCCAAATACTTCATATCACCGGCTACGCCACTGTAAGTAAGATACAGATAGTTGGTTTGTGCAGGATATTCAGCAGCCAGTGTATCAATTTGTTTTACAACCGGCAAAATTCCACGACTTTTACGATTGGCGCGGGTAATTTTTATCTGATTGTCCATGTCGTCCTTACTGCATTTGGTTACCAAACGCGTAATCTGGAAATCGGAGAAACCGGCAATTTTCGCAATTTTAAATAATTCAGTAGGTAAATCATTCAAAGTATCATATGCTGAAAGTTCCTTTTCAATTTTTTTAATTCTTTCGAGCTTGTAAAGAAACCACTTATCAATTTTTGTAAGTTCGTATAATCTATCAACAGAATATCCGTTATCAAGCGCCTGTGCAAGATAAAAAATTCTGCGATCCGTTGGCTCATTCAGCGCTTTATCCAAATCCTCTACGTAGAAATCCTTGTTTGCAACGAATCCATGCATTCCCACTCCAATCATACGGATACCTTTCTGAATAACTTCTTCGAAAGTACGACCTATTGACATAATTTCGCCTACAGATTTCATGCTTGAACCTAACTGACGACTTACACCCTGAAATTTTCCTAAATCCCAGCGTGGAATTTTACAAACAATATAATCAAGAGCAGGTTCGAAAAACGCTGTTGTATCTTTTGTAACGGAATTTTTCAATTCTGGAAGTCCGTAACCCAAACCAAGTTTGGCAGCCACAAACGCCAGCGGATAACCGGTTGCCTTTGAAGCTAAAGCAGAAGAACGACTCAGACGGGCATTTACTTCAATCACACGATAATCTTCCGATTCTGTATCGAAAGCATATTGCACATTACATTCGCCCACAATACCGATATGGCGGATAATGCGGATAGCCAGTTCGCGGAGTTTGTGATATTCGCTGTTAGTGAGTGTTTGCGAAGGAGCCACCACGATACTTTCGCCGGTATGAATACCAAGCGGATCGAAGTTTTCCATGTTACAAACCGTGATACAGTTATCGTAACGGTCGCGCACCACTTCATATTCAATTTCTTTCCAGCCTTTAAGCGATTTTTCAACCAAAACCTGTGGCGAATATGAAAATGCTTTGTCAACAATTACTTTCAATTCAGCATCGTTGTCGCAGAATCCCGAACCCAAACCTCCGAGCGCATAGGCTGCACGCACAATTACCGGATAACCCAGTTCATTAGCAGCACGTTTGGCATCTTCGTAATTTGTTACTGCTTCACTTTTGATATATTTTACATCAATTTCCGATAGTTTTTTATTAAAAATTTCACGGTCTTCAGTGTCTATTATTGATTGAACCGGCGTTCCGAGTACGCGAACTCCATATTTTTCGAATACTTTGTCTTTGTAAAGCGCCACACCACAGTTTAGTGCAGTTTGTCCGCCAAACGAAAGGAAAACGCCATCGGGACGTTCTTTTTCAATTACACGCTCTACAAAATCGGGAGTTACGGGCAGGAAATATACTTTATCGGCAATACCTTCAGATGTTTGTACAGTAGCAATGTTGGGATTAATAAGCACAGTTTCAATGCCTTCTTCTTTCAGTGCTTTTAGTGCCTGCGAACCTGAATAGTCGAATTCTCCGGCTTCTCCAATCTTTAGCGCACCCGAACCGAGCACCAATACTTTCTTGATTTCGCCTTTTTCGCAGCCTTTGTATTCCTGTTTAGTAACCAAACGACTATCAATTTCTTCTTCAATCATTGAAATTACATTGAATTCGGTTGCACTTTCTCCTCCTCCTTTGGAGGAGTTCGGGAGGAGGTTAAGGAACACATCGAACATAAATTCCGTATCAGTTGGACCGGAAGAAGCTTCGGGGTGAAACTGCGCTGAAAACCATGGATTTGTTCTATGTCGAATACCTTCGTTGGTACCATCGTTCATGTTAACAAAAAGCGGTTGCCAATCGGCGCTCAAACTTTTATTGTCAACAGCAAAACCATGGTTTTGTGAAGTGATAAAAGCTCTTTGTGTACCTGCAAGTTGTACCGGCTGGTTGTGACTGCGGTGTCCGTATTTTAATTTGTATGTTTTAGCGCCACCTGCCACCGACAACAATTGATTTCCCATACAGATTCCAAAAATCGGTTTTTTAGTTTCCATATAGGTTTGGATATTTTTTACTGTAGGAGTTGCATATGATGGATCGCCGGGTCCGTTGGAAATGAAAAGACCATCAAATTCCAGTTGATTGAAATCATAATCCCATGGAACGCGAATTACAGTTGTATCCCGTTTTAAAAGACAGCGAATAATATTGTGCTTTACGCCACAGTCAACCAAAACCACTTTTTTTGACCCTTCGCCATAAGTGATAACTTCTTTACAACTTACTTTGGCAATCTGGTTTTCGTCATCAGGATTAATAAATTCAATATCTTCGTTATCAGGAAAAACAAGCTTTCCTTTCATTGTTCCTTTTTCGCGAACGAGCTTTGTCAATTCTCTTGTATCAACACCAAAAATACCGGGAACTTCATTTTCTTTCAACCAGTCGCTAAGGCTTTTTTCGGCATTCCAATGACTGTATTCAAAAGAAAAATCGGAAATTATCAGTGCTGTTACCTGAATTTTTTCCGATTCGTAAAAAGTTGATAGTCCGTTTTCGATGGAGTTTTTCGGGACTCCGTAATTACCAATCAATGGAAACGTTATCGCCAACAATTGCCCCGCGTAAGAAGGGTCAGTTAAGCTCTCGGGATACCCGACCATTGCCGTATTAAAAACTACTTCTCCGGCAACTGATTTTTCGTATCCGAAAGATTTGCCTTCAAAAACGGTTCCATCTTCAAGAACCAACTTACAGGAATTGAAATTTTGCATATAAAATATTTTAGATATATCGTACAGCTTTATGCGCTACTTTCGATGGCATAAAATTGTGCAAAAATACGTATTTTTTAGGGTACTGACAAGAGCAAAATAAATAAATATTGATTCCTGAAATACAAAAAATATTTAATTCAAGATATATAAAATGAAAATATTTTCAGAGATTATAAATTATTCCCTTTATTGATAAGTTTTTACGTGCCTGTGTTAATCTGTTGATACTTTTACTATCCAATGCTTCTTTAATTTCAATAAGCATTTGGGATGTTGTGGAATTTGCATTTTTAACGAATAAATATGCGTTTGCTTGTGAAAAATATGCAGAAATTTCAAAATTTGTTTCGTTTATGAAGTATTTTGATTTTCCATATCCAAGCACTAAATAAGTAATGTATGATTTCAAATGGTTTTGACATTCAGTTGTAAAAATAAAATCAGGATTTTCCTGAATAAATTTTTCATACCAAAGTATTCTGTCCACAAGTTGCTGAGGTGAGATAATTATACTGTCCGATTCAGCAAAACCGGTTTTATATTCATTATCCAAATACAGAAGAAATGATTTCATTTGCACTGAAATGTATGAATCCAACTTTTCTGCAAAAAACTTTCTGTCCTGAATAATATATGGATAATTATCGGCAAATTGCATTCTAAATCCATTAATATTCAGCTGATTGATATATTCAATTATTCTTTTTGGAATTTTTTCATTTTTTTGAATCATACTGTAATCGGTAGTATCATTATCGAGTTTTAAGTTCTGATAATATTCTATGCTATCAACCAAAATTTGAAAATAGGAATATGCAGAATCGCAAGTGTTATTTAACGATCCCTGAAACTGATTTCTGAAACTATTTAGAGCTGTTAAAACTGAATTTATATCAGAATTATCAAGTCGTAGTAAAAAATTCCTATATGCAATTATTTTTGGATTTTCAGGATGATTTTTCAGCGTGTCAGCAGATTGTAAACGGTTGATACGTTTAGTTTGGGTTTCTTCATGTTTTGGCTTACACGAAAAACACGATAAAATCAGAAAAATGAAAAATAATGTAGAAATTGATTTAAAATATTTCATGTTTTTCAATTGATTATTTGTTGATTTAGCAATAAGTAAGTTGTTTCATTATTTTTCACATCGGTTGAAAATTATAAATTTTATAAACATCGATTTTTCCTCTGGAAGTATATTAATAACGTTATATTTAAAGATAAAATCAGAAGAATTTGAGAAAAAGCTGGCGTCAAAGATATGAAATTTGATTTATTTGAGAAAAAAAACCTGACTGTCTTTTTAAAAGAGCAGTCAGGTAGAAATGATTTTTTAAAATGTTCAGATTTTATAACGGGCTTATTTTAAACCTGAATTCATAATCTTTATACGGAATTCTGTATTGCGGAAGTGGCATAGCTCCCCAGCTTGTAACACAACCAAGTCCCATGTGCAGTTTGTCTATACAGAAGTTTGTATAACCTGCTTTTTCCACTTCAGGTGAATGACGCTGATCTTTATCGCGGCCATCATCGAGCGATTCGATGCTGTATTCGAGCGCCGATGCCGAGAATGCTTCTTCGGCAGTAAACAGAAGCCCTTTTCCGCCTTTATTCAACACTTTCCAATAGCGAACATCGGTTTTCAATCCGTTTTCCTGCGGACGAATATACGGATAGAATTGCTCTGACACGGTTTGTTTGTATGCTCCGATGTTTGCCGAGTTATTGCGGTCGCTATAATTTTCGTACGGACCACGACCATAATACTCTACAATACTGAAATTTTCGGGCATTTGCATTTGCATACCAAAGCGGAACATTTCCGAAACTTTTTCGGTTGGCGAAGCAATGAGTTTCTGGCTCACAATAATATTACCTGCAAAATCAATTTCGTAATTCATTTGCAATTTTGCTGAAACCTGCTGAATGGTGTAAAGCGCCGAAACAAATGCTATATTATCTTTTACTTCGTATTTTAATGAGTCAAGTTTCATGCGTGGATTACGCCAGGCACTGTATTTGTTCTGCAATTGTGCTCCAAAATCGTTATCGGTTGGTGCGCGCCAGAAGTTTGGCGTTAGTTTAGCATCTTCGGTCATATAGTTTACACCGTTAACACAGTACGAAACCAACCAGCCTTCGTGTTTGTTGAACTCAATTTTGTAGTTTCCACCAAGAATCTGCAAAAATCTCCAATCATTATCCTTAATTACAGGCTCTGTTACCACAGTATTTCCAACAGGTTGAGAAAGTGAAAGTTTTGCAAAATCATATTTTGTGATAGCCATTTGTTTGTGAGCAACCTCGTAACCGGCAGGAAGCAATTTTGTGGCATTTTTCAAACGGAAACTTACATTTAGCAATACTTCTTTTTTATGATTTATTTTCGATAAATCGTAACTCAATGTAATATTTTCAGTTTTTTGCGGCGCTGTTTTCAAATTGTGTTCAAAACCACTTTGAACCGTTTTACCTCCGCAAACCAATTCCCACTCAAGATAATAAGCAGATAAATCGGTGAAGAAATTTTCGTTGTAAACCGAAATAATGCCTTTTTGTAAATCAACCGGTTCAGCCCATATCGATTGATAGTAATATTTCACTTCGTGCGCATGTGGATTTGGTTTACGGTCGGGGTTGATAATTCCATTGTTCAGGAAGTTATTGTCCGATGCATCATATTTATTATAATCGCCACCGTAAGCATAAATTTCTACGCCATTTTTACCTTTTTTACGCAACGACTGATCAACAAAGTCCCAGATAAATCCACCCTGATATTTCGGGTATTTACGAATCATATCCCAATATTCTTTAAATCCGCCTTGCGAGTTACCCATTGCGTGAGCGTATTCACACTGAATCAATGGCTTGTTTTTCGAATCATCCTTACAATATTTCTCACTGCCTTCGTATCCGAGATACATTGGGCAGTAAACATCTGTAAATTCATTTCCGTGTGCCTGTTCGTATTGTACGGGGCGGGTTTTGTCTTCGTTTTTAATCCATTTGTAACAAGCTTCAAAGTTGGGACCGAAACCTGCCTCGTTACCTAAAGACCAGAAAATTATGGAAGGATGGTTATATCCGCGTTGAACATTGCGTTGGTTGCGTTCCAAATGTGCCAGCGCGTAAAGTTGATTTTTGGCAAGTGTACGTTCGCCATAACCCATACCGTGACTTTCAATGTTAGCTTCAGCCACCATGTAAATGCCGTATTTGTCGCAAAGTTCATAAAAATAATTATCATCGGGATAATGGCATGTACGCACTGCGTTAATGTTTAGTTCCTTCATTACTTTTATATCCTCAATCATACGTTCGCGACTAACAACATAACCATTATCAGGATCCATCTCGTGGCGATTTGCACCCTTGAAAAGTACAGGCTGTCCGTTCACGAGTATTTGAGCGTTTTTCATCTCAATTTTACGGAAACCTGCCTTCAACGGAATAACTTCCGATACTTTTCCACCTTCTTTTACGGTAGCTGTAAGTGTGTAAAGATATGGAGACTCAGCCGACCATTTTTGCGGATTTTCAACTGCCAATTTTGTACTGATTTTTCCTGAACCATTAACGCTTTTCGAAGCAACAATTTTACCGTTGGCATCTTTCAGTTCAATATCAGCATTAATTTTGCCTTTAGTGCTTAGAGCAATTTCGAGTTCGCCATTTTTGAAATTTTCATCTAAATCTGGTGTAACGCGTATATCTTCAATCCGTTTAGGGTTTCGCGCATAAAGGTAGCAGTCGCGTCCCACACCCGAAAGTCTCCAAAAGTCCTGATCTTCGAGATAAGTGCCATCGCACCAGCGGAAAACCTGAAAAGCAATAAGGTTTTTGCCGGGTTTCAAATATTTTGTCAGGTCAAATTCTGTTTCGAGTTTGCTATCCTCGCTATAACCCACATATTTTCCGTTTACCCAAAGATAAATATTTGAAGTAACCGAACCGAAATGAGCAATAATGTCTTTGCCTTTCCAGTTTGCAGGAACTGTAATTTCTTTTCGATACGAACCTACGTTATTGTTTTCTATTGGAATAACAGGAGGATTATTTTTAAACTGATTACGCCAGGCATATCCTACATTCACATAAATTGGATCGCCATAACCATTTAATTCCCAGTTTCCGGGTACAGGCATATTTCCCCAACCTTTGTCGTTAAAATCAACGCGGAAAAAATCCATAGGACGAAGATTCGCATCTTTCACCCAGTTAAATTTCCAGTTTCCGTTGAGCGAAACATAATTCATTGAACTTTCTTTACAGGCCTTTGCAGCTGCTTCTTCCGACTCGTAAGCAAAATAACTGGCGTGCATCAGAAGGCGGTTCACCTGATTTACATTCGGATTTTGCCATTCATTACTTTGTGCATAAGCCAAAAAAGGCATAGCTGATAATAGCAATAATAGGTACTTTTTCATGTTTTTTAAAAATGTGTGTTTATTATTATTTCTGATTATTTTCCTCAACAAAAATAATTATTTAAATCCGAACCGTTCTTAACATGTATTCAACTTGGTCTAATTTGAACGTTTTTTGAATGATTTTTAAACTTGTAGAATTTGTGAATAGTGAAGTGAAAAACTTTTTTGAGTCGAAAAATTCAAATAAATTATGTTTGATAATAATTTAGTTCATATCAATTGAATATTGAGTAAGATTAATCAATATTTCTCTATTATTATCGTAATCAGTTGTATAATTGATTTTATTAATTTTCTTTTGGGCACATGGTAACGAAGCGGACATTCCGTGAAGTGGAATTTTCTTATTGGCACATTACTAAAGATATTTGACACATATTTTTGCATAATAATTACAAATTCGTATTTTTGTAAACTTCCTGAAAACACCCTTTTAATATGTCCGAAAGTGTAAAACAACGAATTGAATATTTACGTGCCGAAATTGATAAGCATAATTATAATTATTATGTGTTATCGCAACCTGCAATATCTGATTTAGCATTCGATGAATTAATGAACGAACTGCTGCAACTTGAGAATGCGCATCCTGAGTTTTATGATTCTGCATCGCCTACGCAAAGAGTTGGAAGCGATCTTTCGGATGGTTTTGTACAGGTGAAGCATATTTATCCAATGTTGTCGCTCGGAAATACATACTCCGAAGGTGAAGTGCGCGATTTTTATGAGCGGGTTCGAAAAGGACTCAACGACAAATTTGAATTAGTGTGTGAGCTTAAATACGATGGAACATCCATTTCGCTTACTTATGAAGATGGAATTCTTGTAAGGGCGGTTACGCGTGGCGATGGAGAAAAAGGCGATGATGTAACAGCCAATATCCGAACTATTAAAAGCGTTCCATTGAGATTGAAAGGAAATTTTCCGGCAAAATTTGAAATCAGAGGCGAGGTTTTGATGCCCTGGAGCGTTTTCGATGCTTTGAATGTAGAGCGTGAAGCACGCGAAGAACAACTTTTTGCCAATCCACGCAATGCAGCTTCGGGAACTTTAAAATTACAGAATCCGGCAATTGTAGCTGAAAGGAAATTAGACGCATACTTTTATTATTTATTGGGCGAAAACTTACCTTCCGATTTTCATTTCGAGAATTTAAAATATGCCCGCGAGTGGGGATTTAAAGTTTCGGATGCAGTGAAATGTTGTGAAACTCTTGATGAAGTGCTCGAATATATCAATTTTTGGGATACTGAACGAAAGAATCTGAACGTTGCAACCGATGGTATTGTTATTAAAGTAAATTCGCTTACGCAGCAGAAGAATCTTGGTTTCACAGCTAAATCACCACGATGGGCAATAGCTTATAAATTTCAGGCTGAAAAGGCAGTTACGCGGTTAAATTCGGTTTCGTTTCAGGTGGGACGCACCGGAGCTGTTACGCCTGTGGCAAATCTCGATCCTGTTTTACTCTCGGGTACAACCGTAAAACGTGCTTCGCTGCACAATGCCGATATTATCGAAACGCTCGATTTGCATATTGGCGATATGGTTTATGTGGAAAAAGGCGGCGAAATAATTCCGAAAATTACTGCTGTCGATTTTGATGCGCGGTTACTCGTTGGCGATAAGGTGAAATTTATCATAAATTGTCCTGAATGTGGCGCTGCATTAATCCGTTACGAGGGCGAAGCTGCACATTATTGCCCGAACGAAAATGAATGTCCACCGCAAATCAAAGGCAAAATCGAACATTTCGTTAGCCGTAAAGCCATGGATATTGAAGGTCTTGGAAGTGAAACCATTGCACTGCTTTACGAAAACGATTTATTGCACAACGTGGCTGATATTTATCTGCTGAAAACCGATCAGCTTGCCCGATTGGAACGTTTGGGTACAAAATCGGCACAAAATATATTAGAGTCCGTTGAAAAGTCGAAGTCAGTTCCTTTCGAAAGAGTTGTTTTTGCATTGGGAATTCGATTTGTTGGCGAAACTGTGGCAAAAAAGCTGGCTTACGCATTTAAAAATATCGATAACTTGCGTGTTGCCACTTACGAGCAGCTTATAGCAGTTGATGAAATCGGCGACCGAATAGCACATAGTGTCCTGGAATTTTTTGCTGATAAAAAAGACAATGAAATAGTGGAGCGACTGAAAAATTACGGTTTGCAAATGCAGTTGTCCGATGAAAAACTCGCGCCAAAAGGTTCATCGCTACAAGGTAAAACAATTGTTATCAGCGGTACGTTTGCAAAACATTCGCGCGACGAGTATAAATCAATAATTGAACAACATGGCGGTAAAAACTCAGGAAGTGTTTCAGCAAAAACATCGTTTATTCTTGCCGGCGAAAATATGGGACCTGAAAAACTTAAAAAAGCTGAAGCTTTGGGTGTGGGTATTGTAACAGAAGATGAGTTTCTCGCAATGATAGAAAATACCATTTCTAAGCTTGTTGATATGCCGGTTTCAAAATCGTCAGATGGATTTACAGGAAGTTTGTTCTAAAACTTAAGTTATTAAAATAATGTAATATTAATCTCAATGTTCGAAAAAATAAACCGGTTCATATTTAACCGACGGGCAAAATCATTTCTTCAGAATTATCCACGCGAGAAACGCTTTGTTAATTACGAAAATGCCAAAACCATTCTTCTTCTTTTCGAAAGCGATTATTCTGAAAAAAATCCTCGCATCCGAAGAATTATAAAAACGTTGACAAATGATGGAAAAAAAGTTATGGCGTGGGGTTTTGTTGATAAAAAGGAAATAACAACTGCCATTTTACCTGATTTCAGAATTTTGCATCACAAAGATGCCGATTTTTTTGCTAAGCCACTTGCAACTTATATGCACGAGCTTGAAGATATGCAATTTGATTTATTGATCGATCTGACCATGAATGAAGTTATTCCGTTGCAATATATTTCATTGTACTCCAACGTGTTTTGTAAAACGGGAATTAAAAAATCGGAGTTAAAAATGTACGATTTTATTGTAGATATTTCGGGAGTTAACGATAATGACGCAGAAAATCCTATTGAGCTTGATGCTGTATATATTTACGAGCAGATAATTTTTTATCTCAAAAAGATTCAAACTGCCGACTAAAAAGCGTATTTTTGCACAAAATTTGATTATTTGTTCAATAAAATGATATCAAACAAAATTACAGGTATGGGTGTGGCTTTGGTTACGCCCTTTAAAGAGGATGAATCGATAGATTTTGACGCGTTGGCTCGTGTAGTTGAGCACCAGATTAAGAATGGAACCGATTATTTAGTTGTATGTGGAACCACAGCCGAAACTCCTACTTTGTCGGAAAGTGAGAAAGATGAAATTGCACGTTTTGTACTTCAGGTTAATGCTGGTAGAATTCCGGTTGTAATTGGGGTAGGGGGAAACAATACACGTGCTGTTGTTGAAAAACTTAAAACACATGATTACAGCGGATTCGATGCAATACTCTCGGTAACTCCATATTACAATAAACCTTCGCAGGAAGGGCTTTATCAGCACTATGCTGCTATTGCCAAAGCTTCGCCACTGCCAATAATTCTTTACAATGTTCCGGGTCGCACAGGAGTAAATATGCTGCCTGCCACTACTCTGCGTTTGGCTAATGAATTTCCTAACATTTGTGCTATAAAGGAAGCTTCCGGAATTTTTACACAGATTGATGATATTATCAAAAATAAACCTGCTGATTTTTTGGTTATTTCAGGTGATGATGGTATTACTTTTCCATTAATTACGCTTGGTGCGGTTGGTGTAATATCCGTTATTGGAAATGCATTCCCACGCGAATTCAGTCGCATGGTTCGTTTGGCGCTCGAAGGAGATTATGCGAGTGCCCGCAAAATTCACCATAGTTTTACTGAATTAATAGAATTGCTTTTTGTTGAAGGAAATCCGGCAGGTGTAAAAAGTATGCTCGCTGTTATGGGCTTAATCGAAAATAAACTACGCTTACCTCTCGTTCCGAATACAATTAAAACCTACGAAAAAATTCGTAAGGTGCTCAACGAATTACAGTAACTTTTCCAAAGTTTTAGAACTTTGGAAAAGTTAAAGAATAAAGCGATTTGGAAATCGCTTCACCCGAATTTATTACACCCCGAAGATTTTCGAAATTTTCGGGGTGTTGTGTTTAAATCTCCGGCACTTCATTGATACTTCCGTAACGGTGATATTCGAAAGTAACGCTTTGTTCCTTTACATAATGCAGTAATTCGAGTCTTCCTTCGGCAAGCGGTGTTTGCATGGCAATATATTTGCCAAGTTCTGCTGCTTTCAGATAAATTTTGTCCGAAAGGTTTTCTGTACAAGTGCGTACGCGCTCGTATTTATCCATTTCATGCACAAAGTCTTCTTCGCTCTGTGTTTTAATTTTATCAGCAAATAAGGTTTTCAGCGCATTCAAATTTTCGTTTTCCGTATCTATACTGATAAAAAGAGGTGTTCGGGCAATTTCAGCTGCTGTTACAATCATCAAAATTTCAGCAAGTTTATCCCCCGGCTGAACTCTCAGAACCATATTTTTCAAAGGCAGATAACGGAAAATATTTTGTTCGCCATAAAGGTTATGAATGTCTCTTTCAACTGAAAATTCGTTTTCGAAATTCAGTCGGTAACTTGCCACGGCATTTTCATACATGGTTTTTTCATCATTTCGCAGAATTCCGGCAAACGCTTTGTATCTGGCTTCGATGTTTTGTGATTTTGGTTTTGCGGTTTCTGATGAGTTTTCAACCTTAACAAAACACGAAACATAATTAGGTCCGCCGGCTTTAATTCCACCGCCAAATGCCGAGCGTTTCATGCCACCAAAAGGTTGTCGGCTTACAATTGCGCCAGTAATTCCACGGTTTATGTACAGATTTCCGGCTTCAATCGAATTTTTCCATTGTTTTTGTTCGCTTTCGTCCAAACTTTGCAAACCGGAAGTCAGTCCGAACTCAGTAGCATTGGCAAGTTCAATAGCATGTTCAAAATTATCGGCACAAACTACCGAAAGCATCGGAGCGAAAAGTTCGTTTACAAACGAATAATTTCCGGGCTTCACACCCCATTTCACACAAGGTTTCAATATAAATCGCTTTTTATCAACAAACTCAGGTTTTACCAACCACCATTCGCCTTCCTCAAGATGTTCGATGGCATGAAGCAGTTTGTCGTTTTCATTGGTAATCATTGGGCCAACATAATTTCCTCCATCCCAAGCGCTTCCGGTGTGCAAACTGGTAACTGCATCAATCATTTTGGAACGGAAACTTTCATCGTTGTAAACTTCTTTTTCGAGAATGAGTAACGAACATGCCGAACATTTTTGACCTGCATTGCTGAAAGCTGAAGTTACGATATTCTGTATGGCATGGTCGCGATCGGCTTTTGCTGATACGATAATTGCATTTTTTCCTCCGGTTTCAGCCGAAAGCGGACAAGTAGGATTATTTTTCAATAATCTGAAAGCTGTGTCAGTTCCTCCTGTCATAATAATATGTTTGATGGAAGAATGAGCAGTAAGGAAATTCAGTGGCTCACGACCATCTGTACAAACTACCTGTAAAGCATCCTTTGGAACGCCTGCATCCCAAAAACATTGCGCAAATTCCCATGCTACGGGCAACGCCACAGTTGCAGGTTTCAGAATTACCGTATTTCCTCCGGCAAGCGCAGCTGCAACACCACCAACCGGAATTGCCAAGGGAAAATTCCATGGCGGAATAACAAGAATAATTCCTTTCGGCGAAATTTTTACGGAATCCATTTGCTCGAATCTTGCCATTGTTGTGGGATAATAACGGCAAAAATCAACAGCTTCGGATAATTCCACATCACCCTCAATAAATGTTTTACCTGTAACTGCCGACATGCAACCAATAAGATGACCGCGTTTTTCCGATAAATTTTCAGCGGTTTTATGCAAAACTTCGTAACGTTTTTTCATCGACGATTTTCTCCATCCGGAAGCATCTTCTTCGGCAGTTGCAATAATTTGTTTTATCTGATCGAGGTTCGAAAGGCTGGTTTGGCATACGCAGACTTCATCTTCCTGACTTCTGTCAAAATAACTGAATTTCTTTTCGGTTTCAATTTCCTTTTCTCCAATTTGCACCGGAATTTGATAAGGTTTTTGGGTTGCTGATTTTTTCCATGCTTTTCTGATGTTGTCAGCCCATTCACGATTCGGTTTTAAATCGAAATTGGTGTCAGGTTCATTTTTAAAACTTAAGGCTGCAAAACTTTCTTCGATGGTTGGAAATTGGAGTTCACGTTTGTTTTTTTGTCTGTTTTGAGAACGAATAGGCTCAGTGGAAATGGTATCTTTCAGTTTATAAGCTTCTTCAAATTGGTTTACGAGGAAATTCCAGTCTTTACTGTCCGGTTTCAGATTAAACGAATAACTCAGGAAGTTATCAGCGCCGGTGTTTTCATCGAGGCGGCGCACAAGGTACGAAACTGCGTTCAGAAAATGCTCATCTTTTACCACCGGAGTATAAAGAATAATTTGTTTGTTGAGTTTCCGCATAACTCTTGGCAGGTGATTTGCCATACCTTCGAGCATTTCGAAAGTTACAAATTGGTCCACACCGTTTTTCTGTCCCAACAAATAAGCATAAGCAATGCTGAAAAAATTATGTGTGGCAACTCCAATATGGCAAACCCTGGCATTTTCGGGTTCGAGCGCACGTTCGAGCACTTTAAGGTGATTGGCATCTACTTTAACTTTCGAGTCGTAAATGGGAACTTTCCATCCTTTCAGCGAAGAAACCACCGACTCCATTTGCAGATTAGCACCTTTCACCAAACGCATTTTTACGGGAGAGCCACCTTCTTTCACACGTTTGTGTGCAAATTCGAGCAGGCGTGTCTGAAAATCCCATGCATCGGGTAAATAAGCCTGAATAACCAAACCGGCATAAAAATTTTTAAATTCAAGTTTGCTTAGTGTAGTAATAAAAACATCAAGTGTTAATTCGGTGTCCTTGTATTCCTCCATATCGAGATTTACAAACTTGGCTTTTTTGTTTCCGTTTTCGTCGGTAAAAGGATAATTCATTGCCTGTTTGTAAATTCGGCTTAATCTTTCGCACAATTCCCGTTTGTTTTCTTCGTAATTCAAAGCATTAATTTGCGCATAAATACCTGATATTTTTATAGATATATAATTAATACGCGAGTCTTTCAGCGCTTCGAGGTAATGTTCGTAACGGTGATTTGCTTCGCCATCGCCCAAAACCACTTCGCCTAACAGATTTACATTCTGTCCGATTTTGTCGTGTTGGCGTTCGCCTAAATGCCTGTTAAGTACCGAAGGTTTTTCATCAATAATAACTTTGGCTGTTTGTGCCCGTAATTCTTTTTTGAAAATGGGCACTGCAATAAAATCGAACCAGTAACCAAAGGCGGAAAAAAGCTTCATCAGAAAAGCATCCGAAGAACTGAAAAATTCAGGTACACCGTATCTGTCAATCAAAACTTTTATGCGTCGCGCCAACTTTTTGTTATTCCGGATTTGCGCCGATTCATCGAGCATTTTTGCCAGTAAAGTTTTGTCGTTTGGGTTCTGAATCAGGATAGCATATTTTTGCTGTTCTTTTTTTTCTTCGGGCGTAATTTCGTTTTCTGCAAGGTTCAGAAACTGTTTTGCCCAGTCAATTACTTCGTTAGATGTTATTTTATTCATGGTATTATTGAATTTTAATGTGTATGCAAATTAACAGAAAATTTTTGTAAAAATGATTGGAAAGTGAGTAAATATTCAGTTTTAGAATAGCATTTTTCTATTAAATTCGGTTCAGTTTTGTAAGTTCACAAAAGATAAAATATCATATAATAATGGTTAAAGTCATTTTTAATAAGATTTATTACAAAAACTAACAGTGATGCTTTATATGTATTTGATTATCTCTGTTTTAGTTATAATTTAAATAACAAAAGGCTTACACATAAATGTAAGCCTTTGTTTCAAAAAGTCGGGGTGACAAGATTCGAACTTGCGACCACACGCCCCCCAGAGGTGTATATTTAACAAAGTTTAATAGTAGTTTTTGCTTGTAATTACTTGTATTTCTGTATCTTTGTAGCTGATTATCAGGGGTGCAAAAAATACATCAATTTGTACGTTTTTGTACCTATTTTGATAAAAACAGTTACAAAACAGTTACACTAAAAAATGGCTAAGTTTAGAATCATTCTATGGAAAAACAGCTCAACGAAAGATGGCGAACATCCAATTCGTTTACGAGTAACACAAGGAAATGTTAAAAAGTACATTGGACTTGGTAAATATGCAAAACCGAGCCAATGGTTTGAAGCAGCCGG
>CAYONE010000081.1:0-21777 GCA_964405245.1 uncultured Paludibacter sp. | reverse complement strand
CAAGATCAGTAAATCACGTTGCTTCACGTAAAAGAAGAAAAAGAATTTTAAGCCTCACCAGAGGTTATTTTGGCGGACGCCGCAATGTTTGGACTGTTGCCAAAAACACATGGGAAAAAGGGTTGCAATATGCTTACCGCGACCGCAAAACCAAAAAACGTAATTTCCGCGCGTTGTGGATACAACGTATCAACGCTGCCGCCCGCCTCGAAGGTTTTTCATATTCGAAACTTATGGGAGCGCTACACAAATCGGGTATCGAAATGAACCGCAAAGTGCTTGCCGACCTCGCAATGAATCACCCGGAAGCTTTTAAAGCTATTGTAGAGAAAGCAAAGAATTCGTAAAATAGGAAAATTTCCTGAAAATAAAGAATAAAATAACGCAAACCAAAAAGGTTTGCGTTTTTTATTTGAAACAAATATTAAGTAAAAAACTACATGAATGACATTAAGATTACTTTTATAAGTATTTATTTTTCATTTAGTTTATTTACTCAAAATGGAACTTTAGCCTTGTTAGATTTACTATATATACTCATCGCAAAAGAGGCTGTCATCAAATTGAGACAGCCTCTTTAATTTAATTATTTTTGTCAGTTAAAACCAGTAGGGTTTTAACAGGGAAAAGTCAAAGTTCCTGTAGTTTTTATTGTGCGCTTAAATGGCTGAAATAAAAACTGTTTGAAAGCTGAGCTACTCCGCTATAAGAACTCTTAGGAGCAATTACCGTAAGTGTATCACCCACTTTAAGACCTTTGGCAGCAATCACATCTTTTCTAAAGTCGCCGGTAGCGCCATAACCCGGATAGCAGCCATACACGTAGATTTCACTGCCGCCATCTTCTATTGTAAGATTTCCATAAGTAGCATTTGCTATCGATTTAATCACACCTGTAACTTTAAAATAAGCAGTCGCATCGTCTGCTTTAGTAAGCACCTCGGCAATGGTTGCCGTGGTTACAGGAATTGAGCTTTCGAGCACTGCGCCATTTACCTGTGGAGTGCCATTGTATGCGGCACGTGTTCCTACAATTGTGATAATATCACTTACTTTCAGACCTTTAGAGGCAAAATCTGTTACTTTATACACATATACTTCGCCAGAGAAATCTTTCAGATATAATTTGCCTGAAGCAGCATCGTCAATTTTGGTAATAACACCTGCCAAACGGTATTGTGTAGTACCAACTGCCGCAGCAATAAATTCGGCAACCGATGCCTTAATAATCGATCCTTTCTGGGTGATGTTAGTTTCTGAACTATAGTTTTTAGTTCCATCGGTAGTGCGGAAAGTGAGTTTTGTTCCCCTATCGCCACCTGCATTTACAGCAGCTTTGAATTTCATAACAGTTTTGATTCCTGTTGACTGGATAGAAGAAATGGATAACCATGATTTAGCATCATCGGGAATGTCAACTGATACGCCCTGACCTTTGCAGGTAAGGTATGCAGTAATTTCACCCCCTTCGAGAGGAAGCGCTGCATTCTTTATCGAATCAACTTTTACAAGTGATTTGTTGATTTTGAGAACTGTTACATCTACCAATTCCACAGTCGTACCGTATGTGAGTTTTGGTCCCTGAACAGTAACTTCATCACCCACTTCAAGTCCCAGACTTGCAAAGTTTTTGGTAGCGCCCTTAGCATCAAGGGTACCATATATGTAAATGGTTCCGGTCTTGTCGGTAAGATACCAGTTGCCGTAAACTGTGTGGGCTATGGATGTACAAACACCTGTTACCTGATATGTTTTGCTGTCAGGTCCGGCAATTACCTCAGCACAAGTAGCTGATGAAATTTTGGATAAACCCTGAATAATGTTAATTCTCTGAGTTTTACCCGCACATTTAATCTGGACTTCTGTATTGCGACCATCCAAAGTGGCGGCAGCAGTAAATGTAAGTGTTGATTCACCGGCATTTCCGGTAGTTGAAGAAACTGTTAACCAGGTAGCAGTTTTTGTCAAAGTCCAACTACTGTCCTTTGCCATTACGGTAATGGAGGTAGAACCTCCCTCTAAAGGAATAGCCACGTATGACGACGATACCTGAATTTCATCAAGCAATGTTACAGTGGGCTGCTCATCGACACAACTTGTTATCAGGGCAAGTATCGCAATGAAGATTGGAAATATTCTTTTTAATTTCATGATTGTCAGTGCTTTTTTATTAATTAGTTAAAAATATATTTGATACCGATTAAACCATACCAGGTTTGTCCAAGCGAGTAGCTTGGTGTAAAGGTTTGGGTACTGCCTTTTATTGAAGAAGGTGTTGAGAATGTGGCAAAACCTTCAGCATCGACACCCTCATATTTTAGAATACGAGCTTCTGAACCAATTTCGGGATTCAGATACTTAGCTACACCCCACTCAGAATTGAATAGGTTCATCACGTTTTTAATATCAAAACTTAGTTGTAATGTATTTTTACAGTTGTTAGTTTTGATAACAAAATCATGTTTGTAACTAAAGTCAACACGATGTGTCCATGGAGAATAAACACTGTATGCTTCTGCATATTTACCTTGTTGGTTTTTCAAATAACTGTTAGCATGAACATAGTCCATAAAACGTGTTTTATCGTTTTCCGAAACAAAACGGAATTTGTTTTCTGCCACTTCATTGTCAGTAGGAACATAAATTGCATCGTAGTTGTAACCATCGCCATTAATATCGTTAACGGTCATAAATGAGTAGTTAGCTCCACCGCGCCATCCTTCATAGATAAGACTATAGTGATTACCGCCATTATCGTGAGTAGTAATAGATGCTACAAGACGATCGGGTGTTACGTATTGAGAATTATGCAATCTAATATTGTTAGGACCTTCTACAGTTGGAACATAAGTAAATGCAGATTCCGCATTTGATCCGGGCATTCCGGTAATATCTTTAGCAACTGTGTGAGTATAGGCAGCCATTAAATTCAACCATTTTACCGGTTGAGCATTAAGGGTAATGTTACCTGTCCAACCATAACCAAGTGAAGTATTTTCCAACACAAATGCTTTTGCACCTACACGATAACCCGCAGGATAAATCGGACGATTGTCAACACCGTTGAAACGTGCAAAACCACCTACAGTTGGAATACTCCAGTCGGAAATTGTAACGCCATTAATTGTTTTGTTGAAAATTCCTTCTGCAGTTACAGAAAATGGAAAAGAAGTTTTAAAGGAATAGTCAACAGCAAGCGATGTTTTCCACACTTCAGGCATTTTGAAATTAGGATCTACGGCTGCAATTGCCGAAGGAACTGTTCCATCTTCGGGAGAGATTGTTGAAGGATAACCCAATTTTGTTAACTTATCATACAATGCAGCAATGGTTGCTTTTCCATTCGCATCAGTTACAAGACCACCCGCAAATTCGTTCATTGTGAAGCCTTTTTTTGCTGCGTTTGCTGCGTTAATCTGTGCCTGATACTGTACCATACCTCCATTTGTAGGCATGTTTGTAAAGAATACAAGCGGTAAGTTTCCGGAGAAAATACCGGTACCTCCACGAACTTTCAAACTTTTATCTCCAAATGTATCCCATACAAAACCTATGCGGGGAGAGAAAATTATATTTGCAGCAGGCCATTTTCCTGTATCGATATTACGACCAGAATAATCAATAGCAAGAATAGCGTTGTTGGTTATCAAGTCAGCATTATTGAAAAAAAGTCCATCAATACGAAGTCCATACGTAAGTTTTAAGTTATCGGTAACACTCCAATCATCCTGAACATAAGCACCTAATTTGTTAGTTCTAACGCGTGCTGCAGGATTGGCTTCTCCATCGTAACCATAAGTTAAGTTTACGATTTCGGGAGCTGCACCTGATAAGAAATCGTCAAGACTTGAATAGCGATAATATCCGGTACCGTTACGCATATAGGCATTATCTGCCATTTTATATTCATAGGCAACTCCACCAACAATTTTATGTTTACCTAAATAGTGAGTAATTTCGTCCTTAATATTCAAAACATTGTTGTGAACACCATTATTCCATGTAAAGAGTTCATATCCCAATGACATATATGCTTGTCCATCTTTCAAAATATCAATAAAAGGGAATTCTTCTGAATTCGTTCCTCGAATATCATCAAGTTTTGAGAATGTTGCCAAAAATTGGTTAGATATGTTATCGGACAGACGGCTGTTTAAGTCAACAGAAAATGAATGAACAAGATTATCCATTGAATACATCGAATTTGCAAAGGACATTGATGCTTGTGACATTCTCGCTTCAGACACGCGGGTACCTCCGTCCATGGAAGTTGCATTAGGCGATGACCAATAACGGTTTTGAGTATAATTATAACGTAAAGCCAACCGATGATTGTTTGTGATATTCCAATCTAAGCGTGCAAGAAGTTTGTTATTACCTTCATCAGCCGGAAAATCTGTATATGACCCAGTTTCGTAACCGTATTTACTTTTCACATAATCAGAAACTGTTTTCATGTCGCTTTCAGTTGTGCGTGAAATAAAATTGTTTGCATCGGCTACTCCATTGGTTGAAGCTTTCCAACGATTAACGATTGTTGGCGTTTTAGCCATTTCGCCACTTACAAAGAAGAAAAGTTTGTTTTTGATAATTGGACCTCCTAAAGTAAAGCCATAAGTTGTATTACGGTCAACATCGCGCGCACCTGCAATTTGTTTACCGTAAACAGCATCGCCGCGTAAGTTTTCATTTCTATGGAAAACATAAGCGCTACCTTTAAGTGTATTTGTACCTGATTTTGTAATAGCGTTTACACCGCCACCTATGAAGTTTGTTTGACGAACATCATAAGGAGTGATCACAACCTGTAATTCTTCAATAGCTTCAAGAGAAATTGGGCTACCACCACCAGGAAGCGAAGAACTCAAACCAAAATTATTGTTAAAGTTAGCACCATCCACCGTAAAGTTAGCAGTACGACCATCGGTACCAGCAAAGCTCATTCCGTTGCCTCCATATGGAGAAAGACGGGTAACGTCTAAAATACTGCGGCTAACTGTAGGCAAATTTTGTATCTGGGTACTTGTGATATTGGTTGCCGCACCGGTTTTCTCACTTGTAAATTTGGTTCTTTGCGCTGATACAACTAAATCCTGCAACTCTTTTGTATCTTCTTTTAAATTTACATTAACAGGGTACGTTTCGCCAAGTTGCAGATTTACATTTGAAATTACTACATTAGAATATCCAATATATGAAATTTTAATTTCATAAGGTCCCCCGACACGCATACCTACAATATTAAAACGACCATCTGCATTGGAAACTGCTCCATAAACCGTTCCTGAAGAAGTGTGAGTTGCTACAATGGTTGCACCTAATATAGGGTCGCCACCGGAAACAATCTTTCCTGAAATCCCCGAAGTTGTTACTTGCGCATTGAGAGTAGCTGCAATGAGTACTGTTAATGCTAAAAACAATTTTTTTAAGTGTTTCATTTTTCTCTGATTTTTTTGTTGAAATTTGATTAGATGATAATTAATGTTCATTAATATTTTTGACTTAGAAATTTAATTTTTAAAACACTGCAAATATAAATGTTTGTAAGTTAACTAACATTTCAAAACAATGAAACTTATCAACATGATTCATTCACAACTGTTGATAAGTTAATTTGTAAAAATGTGGGTATTGTTAATACGAAATGAAATTTCAGTATTTGAAAAGCAATAAATATCATTTAATTACCAAAACATAGCAATAAAAACGTATTTGAAAGTAAAACAATAAACGAAAATATATTAAAATGCGAACACAGAAATAACTTACAAATATTTCCATATTCGCACATTATTAAGTATGAACTAATAATTTTGCTAAATTTGCATGACAAAAAATGATCAATTTATGACAAAAAGATTTATGCAAAAAGCCATTGAATTGTCAATTAAAAATATTGACAAGGGTGGCGGTCCATTTGGAGCTGTTATAGTGAAGGATAATAAAATAATTTCGACCGGGGCAAACAGAGTAACAGCAAATAATGACCCCACAGCACATGCTGAAGTAAATGCCATACGTAAAGCAGCACGTAAACTTGGAAGTTTTGATTTAAGCGGTTGCGTTATTTATACATCTTGCGAACCATGCCCGATGTGTCTCGGTGCGATTTACTGGGCACGTATTGATAGAATTTTTTATGGAAACTCAAAAAAGGATGCCGCCGATATTGGTTTCGACGATTCATTTATTTATGAAGAATTGAAGCTTGATTATAGCAATAGAAAAGTTAAGATTACACAGTTTTTACCTGAAATGTCAATTATGGCATTTAAAAAATGGGATGCTAAAACAGATAAAATTAAATACTAAAGCATCGTATAAAAAAACCTTCTGAATAATTTTTCAGAAGGTTTTTTGTTTGATTTTAATATTTCTTATTTGATACCTAATTTCTTTTTAACCGCATTGGTAACATCCACTGCTTTAGGCGAATTATAAAGTATTGTATTACCACTGATATCGAAAATATATGAATAATTTCCTTCAGCTCCAACTTCATTAATTGCTTTTTTTACTTTTTCAATAATGGGCGCAACCAATTCCTGTTGTTTTTTTTGTAAATCAACGTAGGATTGTTGTTGAAAATTATTGACACGTTGTTCAATATCCTGAATTTCGCTAACCAAAGCCTGTTTAATTCCTTCGGGCATTGTAGCTTGCTTTTCCTGATACTCTTTCAATTTGGCAGCATATTCATCCTGCATTTTTGTGAGAACGCCTTTCCATTGAGTATTAAGGTCAGCAATTTGTTTTTCAACGCTATCAATTTCAGGCATTGCTTCAATCAGTTCCTGATATTTTACATGAGCAATTTTACCATCCTGAGCAAAAATTGAGAGAGGTAGCGCTAAAAGTACTGTAAAAAGAATTTTTTTAAACATGTTACAAAATTATTTTTTTATTGATTAATTGATAATTATTTTTTTGAAATGGGTTGCAAATTTACCTGATTTATTTGGAATAACCTAATTTACTTAGAATCAAATCACTAACATCAAGTGCGGGTGAAGCAAAAATAACGCTCATTGCTGAACTGCGATCAAATACAAGACTTAAATCCTTCTCTTTACTTACTTCCTGTATGGCAGCGTAAATTTCATCCTGAATGGGTTTCATTAAACTCTGACGTTTTTTATAAAGTTCGCCTTCCGGACCGAAATAGTTTTTTTTAAGTTCGTGAGCAGCTTTCTCTTTGGCCACAATCTCTTCTTCGCGTTTCACTTTCATTTCTTCGGACAAAAAAACGAGTTCAGTCTGATAGTTTTTATACATCTTTTGTACTTCCTGCATTTGAACTTCAACTTCCGATTGCCATTTTTTCGAAATCTGATTTAATTGATCGTTAGCTGATTCGTATGCCGGAATGTTCTTCATTATATATTCCATATCCACCATAGCAAACTTCTGTGCAGATGCTGAGAGATAAACTCCAACCATCATGAAAACTATTAATAAGGTTCTTTTCATATAGATTTATTTTTAATTTGTTTATAATGCATTAGTATTATACAAATTCTTTGCCAAAATTTTAACAAGAAATACCTAAACGATAAATTATCAGATTATCAATAATTTACTTTCGAACTATACAACTTTACATCTTTCAAAATCTACAATTCCTGCCCTAATACAAAGTGGAACTGACTGCCGCTTACCGCTCCGGTAGAGTTAATCTTGTCGAAACCGTAACCCCAGTCGATACCCATCATACCAAACATAGGAAGGAATATGCGAACACCAACACCAGCGGCACGTTTTAACTGGAATGGATTGTAATCCTTCATTTTATTAAAACTATTACCAGCTTCGAGGAAAGTTAGCGCGTAAATTGTTGCCGATTGCTCCAACGATAACGGATATCGAAGTTCCATAGTAAATTTGTTAAACAAATAACCGGTCATACTCTGGCGCGTAGTGGAGTTATAAGGTAACAACGAACCACTTTCGTATCCACGCATAGAAACATACTCAGTACCATAACTTGTATATGCCGACATTCCATCGCCGCCCATATAATATGTTTCGTAAGGCGAACGAGCGTTTTCGTTATAATGTCCGAGGTATCCAAACATAACCCGAGTCATCAACACAAGTTTATTATTGGCAGAAAGAGGTGTAAATGTTTTAGCATTAAATGTCCATTTGTGATATTCTATCCATTTATAGCGTTCGGCATTAGTCATGTTCTGATTGGTATAATCAACGCCATTGAACGAAGAATATGGCGGAGTTATTTTTAATCCTAAAGAAAATGACGAACCACTACGTGTATAAATCGGATTATCAATAGAGTTACGACTAAGGGTAAGATTCAGGCTGAAATTGTTATAATTTCCATCGGTTAGAGGAGGAAGATATAACCAGTTTTTTAGCATAAACCTCTGGAATGAAAGTTCACCATAGAAAGTAAAATAATCGTCGGGCCAATTCAGACGCTTACCATAACCAATTGATGCACCAAGCGTACGCATATATTTTTCGGGGTCAATTTCTGTCTGATAATAATCGCTGTAACCGGTGTTTCCATATCCACCATAACCACCGTATGAACCAGAGTAGTAATTATTGTAATATGATGACATATAATTACTGTAAGAAGAACGAAATCTGTCGCTCACATCGGACTGCGATGAATAATAAATCGAAGTTGACAAGGAGTTTGGTCTTTTACCTCCCAACCAGGGTTCAAGAAAAGACATACTAAACGATGAATATGATTGTCCGTTTGTGCGTGCATTCAAGGTGAAAGTTTGTCCTTCGCCCTGCGGAACTATTCGGTAAGTTTCAGGTTTAAACAAATTTTGTATAGCAAAATTACTGAACTTCAAGCCAATAGTACCCACAAGACCTGTTGAACCCCATCCGGCAGAAAATTCAACCTGATCGCTACCTTTTGTTTCGAGTTTGTAAGTAATATCAACTGTTCCATTTTCAGGATCGGGTTGAATATCCGGAACTAATTTTTCAGGATCGAAATGTCCCATTTGCGCAAGTTCACGCAATGAACGCATGATAGCTTCCTGACTGTATAATTGACCCGGTTTTGTACGCAACTCTCTACGAACAACATGCTCATATACCCTTGTATTTCCTGTAATATTTACCTGATTTATTGTAGCCGGTTTGCCTTCGTGAATTCTCATTTCAAAATCAATTGAATCGTTTTCGATAAGCACTTCTACAGGATCAATCTGAAAAAACAAATAACCACGGTCCTGATAAAGTTTACTTACTGCATCACCTTCGTTTTTCTCCAGTCTGTCTATTAAATGTTTATAATTATAAACTTCACCTTTCTTTATATTGAGTACAGCATCTAAAAATTCATAAGGATAAACTGTATTTCCTATCCATTTAATATCTCTGAAATAATATTTTTTACCTTCATCCACATTAATGTAAACAATTACACTTTTTTCGTCGAAAGGTACAATACTATCACTAACAATAAATGCATCCCGATAACCTACTTCATTATACTTTTCGATAAGGGCAATTTTATCTTTTTCATATTCTTCTTTCACAAATTTCTTTGTTCTAAAGATATTCCACAAACTATTATCGTTTGTTTTTTTCATTGCCTTATTTATCTGATTGAAAGTAAGTGCGCTGTTTCCTGAAACTAATATTTTATGAATCTTTGTTTTAAGCTTTTTATCAACTTCGATATCAACTATTACATGTCCGGGTTTTGAGTTATCGTTACGTTGATAAACAAATGCTTCCACATTAAGAAATCCTTTTTCAGAAAGATAATTTTTAATAACTTTAATTGCGCGATCGGAGATATTCGGTGTTATCTGGTTACCCTTTACAATTCCCAGTTTTTCTTTTAAATCATCAATTTCACCTTTTTTAAGTCCGTTAAAATTAATTTCTGACACACGCGGACGTTGCTTCAAAGCAATCTCGAGCCAAACTTTACCATCGTGCATTTTAGTAGCAAAAATTTTTACGTCGGAAAACAAACCCTGTTTCCAAAAACGTTTAACTGCATTGGTAATTGCATCGCCGGGAACACTAATCACATCGCCCACAGAAAGTCCGGAGAAACCAATCAACACAAAATCCTCGTAATTATCGGCTCCGGTTACTTTAATTTCAGCAATTTCATATTTCAAAGCAACTGTTGAGTAATTGATAACAGGCAGGGCGGTAGAGTCATTTTCAGTAATGCTTTGAGCGTTTGCAAATAAAACAAATAAGTTAAGTAAAGCAACCGAAAATAATGTATTTAAACGCATATTGTTATGGTGTAGAATCTTTGTAAGTAAAAAGTTATGAATATATTATTTACCAAAACGTCTTTCACGATTTTGAAATTCAACTATTGCTTCGTAAAAGTCTTCTTTTCTGAAATCTGGCCAATGTGTTTTAGGGAAATATAGCTCAGTGTAAGCAATTTGCCAAAGAAGAAAATTACTTATACGAAATTCGCCGCTTGTGCGAATCATTAAATCCGGATCCGGAATTAATGCTGTTGTAAGATATTTATCAAAAAGTTTTTCATCGAGCATTTCTGAAGAAATATTTTTTGCTTCAATATCGTTTACAATCAGTTTCACAGCATTCAAAATTTCCCATCGTGAAGAATAACTCAGGGCTAAAACAAGCGTAAGTCCTGTATTTCCTGAAGTCTCGTCAATGCATCGTTGAAGTTTTGCTTCGAGTTTGCCGGGCAACCTTTTTAAATCGCCAATCGCAAGCAATCGTACATTGTTATTGTTCAGTGTTGGGGTTTCTTTTTCAATAGTTTCAACAAGAAGTTCCATCAAGGCGTTGACTTCGGATTGCGGACGTGCCCAGTTTTCAGTAGAGAAAGCATAGAGTGTTAAGAATTCGATTCCGGTTTCAGCCGCAGCTTCAGTAACCTCACGAACAGCTTTCACGCCATTCTGATGCCCGAATACCCGCGAGAATCCTTTATCCTTTGCCCAGCGACCATTTCCGTCCATAATTATTGCCACATGGCGGGGAAGACGCTCTTTATCAATTTTTTCCTTGTAAGAAGGCATTTATATATATTATTTTAAAATCTAAAATTTCGTTTTACAATCGCAGGGGCGTTTCCAGAAATCGTAACTAACACCAACGGTGAATGTTGATATAACATCATTATTCATAAAATTGGTACCGTTAAGTTCACTTTTAACACCTTCAATCAAATCGTTAAACATAAGCCGGTGCGCCCATTTCGCATTGAAATTTATTCTACTACCGGTTTTATATTTAAATCCGACACCAAAAGGGATATTCATTCCGCTGACATTTTGGTTAAATGCGAATCCTGCACCCACAAAGATATACGGAGAAAAACTTCTGCTATTTGGCTTGTATTGTTTTTTTACGATATCGAAAAAATTAAATTCTCCACACATATCAATCATATTTAAGCTGATTTTATTCGTAGGAGTATTTAAATTATTGAAATAATGTTGTCTGGTACTATTCCACTCAATGTGCGCTGAGAGCCTTTCATTAAAATTTTGACGATAAATCAGTCCGAAATCAAAAGCCGGTTCATTAAAAAGAATACTGTTTTTATCATCGATAAGATAAGAAATTCCCCCGTTTACACCCACTTCGGCTAAATAATCGGTTTGGGCGTTTGAACTTAAACCGAAAACAAACAACCATCCGGTAACTAATAAGATAGATTTTAAGCTATGCATGATATTCAATTATTTTTTTGAAAACGTTAAACTTTTATTTGAATAACGTTTTTATCACCGGAAAATTTTGCTGAACCTACCGGAAAAAGCAGCAACAAAAGTAACTATTATCTTTTAATCTTTTAAATATGAGCTTGCAGCCAACGCTATATTTAACAAAATATTGCATAAATAGTGAGAAACTTGCATTATCACACCAAAAGGTAAAAAAACCCTCATACTTTACTTCAATTTATCCAATTCTTTTAATGCTGCGTTCTCCTTAGTTTGCATTTCCTTTCGTTCATCTGAGGAAGCATCATCGAATCCGCAGAGATGCAAAACACCATGTATCATAACGCGATGTAATTCATTCTGAAAACTCACATTAAATAATTCTGCATTTGATTTCACGGTTTCAACACTAATAAATATATCGCCTGATATAAGTTTCTCATGTCCGTAATCAAAAGTAATTATATCAGTATAATAATCGTGATTGAGGTATTTTATGTTTATCTGCAAAAGAGCTTCATCGGAGCAAAACACAAACGCGAGTTCTCCTACACTTTTATCGTACTTTGTGGCAACCGATTTTATCCAGTTATTTAGCTGTCTTTTCTTTATTTCAGGCATTTTTACATCCTGAGCTATGTATTGAATCATGGGCTATTATTATTATGTACAGACAAGGCATACCTTGTCTGTACAATATTTCGGGTTTCGGGTCAATGAAAGAACAAATATCCAAGCAAAATTGCAGCCGTAACACCGGCGAGGTCGGCAATTAAACCTGCTACAACAGCATATCTGGTATTTTTAATTCCTACAGAACCAAAATAAACTGCAAGTATGTAAAAAGTAGTATCAGTTGAGCCTTGAATGATGCTTGTCAATCTGCCAACGAAGGAATCTGCTCCAAATCTCGACATTGCATCAACCATCATACCCCGTGCGCCACTGCCACTGAGCGGTTTCATGAATGCCGTAGGCAATGCGTCAACAAAATCGGTATTTATACCTGTAAGTCCTACAATCCAACCGATTCCGCCTGTGAGCATTTCCATTGCACCAGAAGCTCTGAATATACCGATAGCAACTAAAATGGCAATGAGGTAAGGAATAATTCCGATGGCAACTCCGAATCCTTCTTTAGCTCCTTCGATAAATGAATCGTAAACATTTACCTTTTTTACCATTGCCATAACTACAAAAATAATTATAATTGAAAATAACAGCAAATTAGCCGATAAAGAAGAATATTGTGTAATCTGCTCTTTTGATAAAAGACTTGTAAAATAAATAAGTGCACCAATAAAACCTGTAAGTCCGAGCAAAGTAAATAAAATTGTGCGATCGAAAAGATTAATTTTTTGGATTAGTGCTACAGTAATCATCCCTGTTAGCCATGCTATAAATGTTGCTATCACAATTGGCAGAAAAACATCAGCGGGATTTACAGCTCCCAATTGAGCGCGATAAACCATGATACTTATAGGAATAAGACAAAGCCCGGCAGTATTTAACACTAAAAACATAATCATAGGGTTCGATGCTTTTTCTTTATCAGGATTCAACTCCTGAAGCTCTTTCATAGCTTTTAAACCCATTGGCGTAGCAGCATTGTCAAGACCGAGCATATTGGCAGAAACATTCATAAAAATACTACCTAATGCAGGATGATTTTTTGGAATTTCAGGTAGGATTTTTGTAAAAAATGGCGCTACAATTCGTGCAAAGATATTTATCACACCACCTTTTTCTCCAATTTTCATTACTCCAAGCCACATTGCAAGCACACCTGTGAGACCAAGCGAAATCTCGAATCCGGTTTTTGCCGATCCGAAAGCAGCCTGTATTATGTCAGTAAAAATTTGTGTATTACCATTAATCAATAACTGAAAAACCGCAACCACAAAGGCTACTAACAAAAAACCAATCCAGATATAATTTAGAACCATATTTTAAATATTTCGAGTTCGTGAAGTTGATAAAGTTGAAAGTTTGTAAAGTTTGTAAAGTGGTAAGCAAGTAAGAAATTGAGAAATCGAGAAATCGAGAAACTAAGATAGAGTGAGTTACATTTCGTCATTTTTCATTTCTTCATTTTTTATTTTACATTTTTCATTTTCATTTTACAACTTAACCAATTCTACTTAAAAGTTCAAACACTATAAACTATTTACTATAAACTATTTACTAAATCATTCCTGATAATAAATTCTTTTTACCCTGCGGGAAACAGCCGTGAGAATTTCGTAAGGAATAGTATCGAGTTTTGCAGCAATTTCAGAGATTGTAATGTTATTCCCGAAAATCTCCACTTGCTCACCTTCTTCTACATCAAGTCCTGTAACATCTACGGTTATTAAATCCATCGATACATTACCAATAACTTTAACATTTTTTCCACGTATAAACACTTCACCTTTCCCGTTTCCGAGATGTCGGTCGAAGCCATCGGCATAACCAAGTGGTAAAACAGCAACCGATGTATCTTTTGCAAGTTTACCGTTCCGATTATAACCAACGGTTTCATTTGCGGGTAATTTTTTAATTTGCAAAATTACTGTTTTTAATGAACAAACCTGCTTCAACTTAAAACCTGTGTTAGCATTAACTCCGTATAAACCTATGCCAAGTCTAACCATATCGAATTGATATTCAGGGAATCGCTCAGCGCCAGCTGAATTAAGCAGATGGCGAAAAATTTTATGATTGAACGCCTGCATCAGCCGTGAAGAACTTTCGTCGAATATTTTTGCCTGCTGATGTGTGAAATAATCAAGGGTTGGAGAATCTGCTCCCGCCAAATGTGAAAATATTGAACGAACTTTCACATGTTGCTGATGTTTAAGAATTTCAATTAATTTATCAATATCTGTTGCTTCAAAACCGAGGCGGTGCATTCCGCTGTCAATTTTTATATGTACAGGATAATTTGTAATTCCATTTTGTGCAGCGGCTTTCATAAAAGAATCGAGTAAACGAAAACTATATATTTCGGGTTCAAGTTTATTCTCAAAAATCATCCCGAAACTTGCTTTTTCAGGATTCATAACCACTATAGGAATACGAATTCCTTCGCGGCGAAGCTCAGCGCCTTCATCGGCAACAGCCACAGCCAGAAAATTGCATTGATGATGCTGAAGCGTACGGGCAACTTCAACTGAACCACTTCCATAAGCAAATGCTTTTACCATTCCCATAATTTTTGTTTCGGGCTTCAATCCGGCACGAAAAACATTCAGATTCTCAACAAGTGCATTCAAATTTACTTCGAGAGTAGTTTCATGCGAAAGCATTTCAATGCGCGACGAAATATCTTCAAAATGAAAATTTCTTGAACCTTTCAGTAAAATTGCTTCATTCTGAAAATCGAGCGCTGAAAATGATTGAAGAAAATCTTCAGTTTTATCATAAAACGATTTTTCAACACCTGTAAAAAGTTCTGAAAACTGAGAAATATTATGTCCGATACCAATAATACGGTCAATTGATTTTTGATTGAGAAGATTTGCCACCGAAGCATACAAGTCGGCAGGCTTATGTCCGCTCTGTAAAATATCAGATAAAATAATGGTTCGGGAAAGACTTTTTACAGTGGCTTGCCTGTTTAAAAAATCGAGTGCAATAAGCAGTGAATTCAAATCTGAATTATAACTATCATTAATAATCATGCAGTTTCGCATTCCATCTTTAACTTCGAGGCGCATTGCTACAGGCTCGAGTTTTGCAATAAGTGAAGCAATTGTATCATACTCAAACCCCAAATAAAGCATTAATGCTACACAATGCATAATATTTTCATACGAAGCATCATCGGAAAAAGGAATTTTTATTTGAAATTCAGATGTGGCAAATCTGATTTTCACATAAGTAGAATCATTGGTTTTATCAACAGTCAAAACTCTGACTTTTGTTTGACTGCCTTTTCCCCATGTAAATTTCTCGGCTTTAGTACCTGATTGGGAAACTGTAATGTCAATTAATTTATTATCAGAATTATAAATTAACAAATCGGTATTTCTGAAAAGCATAAGCTTTTCCTCGCATTTTTGTTTGAGGCTTACGAAGTTTTCCTGATGAGCATCGCCAAGATTCGTAAAAATTCCTATTGTAGGTAAGATAATCTTTTCAAGTTTAATCATCTCGCCCGGCAATGAAATTCCCGCTTCAAAAATGCCGATTTGCGCTTCGGAATTCAGTGCCCAAACCGATAAAGGGACACCAATTTGCGAATTATAACTGCGCGGCGAACGCACAACATTATATTGATATTGGAGTAATTGATACAGCCATTCTTTAACTATTGTTTTACCATTGCTACCTGTAATTCCTAGCACAGGCAAATTAAACATTGAACGATGCGCCGCTGCAACAGCCTGTAAAGCATCTAAAGTGTTTGAAACCTGAAGAAAAACAGCATCGTGTAGTTTATCGAAATCCTGAAAATTTTTACTTACTACAAAATATCTTAAACCTCTGTTATATAATTCTTCCACATATTTATGTCCATCGTTTCGGTGAGTTACGATAGCAAAAAAGATACTTTCGTCGGGAAATGTTAAGTTACGGCTATCAGTAAGTAACCATTTAATTTCGACATCGCTTTTGAGTGACGAAATTTTCGAACCGGATATTTCAGCAATTTTACTGAGTTTCATATTGTAATTAAAATTTTATTCGCGCCACTTTACCATCAATTGCAGTCATCAAAAATTCTCTTCGGCCCGCCGGAGTTATTGTATTTACTGAAGTATTTCCAACTTTATGTTGCCATAATAATTTTCCATCACGGGCTCGTACACCGCAAATCAATCCGTTTTTTGTTCCGAAAATCAGCGTACCACTAATTTCAACAAGCATTGATGGATTATGGTCATAACCAAAATCTGCATTAGTTTTCCATCGTAAAACATATTTATCAGTTTGAGCGTCCACAGCAAGTACACTATCGGTCATACATCTACTGTAAACCGTTTTTCTGTCTGCAGAAATTCCGATAGTTTCACGAACCGTATGTTTATTTGTGCGCCAAACAACTTTGCCGGTTTCAACTTCAAGCGCGGTTAAAAATCTGTCGGGAGCTGTAATAAAAACTTTTCCATGAGCCGCTACCGGCAAAACAGCAGCAGGCGAAAAATGTATTCTTTCCTGTCCGTTATTCCATTTCCATGCAAGTTTTCCGTTTGATGTATTCAAAGCATACAAATACGAATCCCATGCTCCAAAAATAATTTTACCATCAACTAATAATGGCTTTGTTTCTACGTAATTCTTTATTTCGCAAAATTCCCAGATAATTTTTCCTGAATTAAAATCAAAAGCTCTTAAACAACCATCGCTACCACCAATATAAACCGTGTCGCCCGAAATTGTCGGACTTCCCATAACTGCATGGGTTGAAACAAATTTCCATATTTGTTTTCCATTTAAAGCATCAACACAATAAATGCCTCCATCGGTTGAACCAAAAATTACTTTATTTTTACTAACTGCAGGAGCTGAAACCACTCTGCTTTCGGTTTTGAAAGTCCATACATACTTACCATTGTCTGCCTTAATACAATGCAGGTTTCCGTCATCATCAGCGTAATAAACTTTGTTTGAAGCTAATGTTGGCGAATTAAAGATTGCCATTCGGGTATCTTCAACCCATTTTATTTTTACATTTTTGTATTTCTTATTAACACTGTATGATGGTATGTTCTCAGTAATTTCATCATCATATTTTTTTATCTCAATTGGTAAAGTAAGCCAATTACGCTCAGGTACGTCAATAATTTTTTCGGAAATATGTAAAGAATCGGGGAGTATATTAAATATTGAATAACCGCCAATATTATCAGAACCCCGAAGTGAAGATCGCAATACAACTCCCGGAATCTGATCGAAATTAATCAACATATTCCGATGGTAATGCCCACAGAGTACAGCCTGAACATTATATTTACGAAGCAAAGCTGTCATTTCAAACCAATTGTCAACATCTCCCTTCAAAAGCGGATAATGCGTTATGATAAAAACAGGCATCGATTTGCCTGTAATTTTCAATTCATTTTCAACCCAATCCATATCTTGAGGGTAAATATGCCCATCACCCATTTTTATAAGTGGACCGGTATTAAAACCAATAAATTTGTATCCTTTGTGCTCAAATGAAAATTTATCGTTACCAAAAATTTTGTTGAAATCGGTTCCACCTGAAGGCGTCCATTTAGTGTCGTGATTTCCGGTGGTTATATACCATGGCATCCGAAGCGTATTTAAAATCTCCTTAGCTTTCTGAAACGATTCAATATCGCCGGTTTCGGTTATATCACCTGAAATAAGAACAAATTCAATTGCCTGATTTTTATTAACATCGTCAACAGCATTTTGTAAATCTTCCGCTGGAGCATTGTTTCCGGTGTTTATATGTAAATCAGTAAAAAGTGCAAAACTAAAACTTTGTTGAGCAAATATTAATATTGCGCAAAAAAGAAATAATATGGTAAAATATGCCTTTTTCATCGTGGAGATATTACTCAAAATGTGTACAAAGATACTATTTTCGTTTTACTTTGAAGATAATTAAAAAACAGAAAGTTGAGTTTAAAATGAGTATGAAAAAATATTTTTGTTATAAGGATCAAATTAAAATCATGATTTCTCCGATATTTTGAAATAAAAAAAACCTGACAGGTTTAATCTCTGTCAGGTTTTAAACAATTTATTTAAAGCCAAGCGTTAAGCTTAACCAAATCTTGACTGAAAAAACAAATTCCGATTAAGCTTCTTCTGAAGTCTCTTTAGTTTCTTCAGCTTTAGCTTCAGTTTCTACAGCACCAACTTCAGTTTCTTCTGTTTTTTTGGTTTTTTTAGGAGCTTTTGCTGCTTTAGCAAGTTTTTCAGCTTTAGCTGCTGCTTCTTCTACCATTTGTTGTTTCAAATCAGCAAGTGTCTGAATATCGCCAAGTGTTGTTTTCTCCATCGAAACTGACGGAGTTGCCGTTTCTTCCTTTTTAGCTTTTTTTGCCGGTTTTTTTACAGCGGTTGGAGCTTCTTCGGTACTGCTAACAGCTGTTGATTCAGCTTTCTGTGCGCGTTTGGCTTCTTCATGAATTCTACTGTGCGAAACAATAATTCTCTTGGCATCTTTGTTGAATTCAATTACCTTGAACTGAATTTTTTCGTCCACTTTTGCCTGAGTTCCATCTTCTTTAACAAGATGTTTTGGAGTAGCAAAACCTTCAACACCATAAGGAAGTGAAATTACAGCACCTTTATCCATCATTTCCACGATAATTCCATCGTGAATGCTGTCGAGTGTAAATACTGTTTCAAGCACATCCCATGGATTTTCTTCAAGTTGTTTGTGACCCAAGCTCAAACGACGGTTCGATTTATCAATTTCAAGTACCTGAACATCAATTTCAGATCCAATTTGAGTAAATTCCGATGGATGTTTGATTTTCTTTGTCCATGAAAGATCAGAGATATGGATAAGTCCATCAACTCCTTCTTCAATTTCAACAAAAACACCGAAGTTAGTGAAGTTTCTTACTTTTGCTACGTGTTTGCTACCCAAAGCATATCTTTCTTCGATATTTTCCCATGGATCCGATTTCAGTTGTTTGATACCAAGCGACATTTTTCTTTCTTCACGGTCGAGTGTAAGAATAACGGCTTCAATTTCGTCGCCAACTTTGAGGAAATCCTGAGCTGAACGTAAGTGTTGCGACCAGCTCATTTCAGATACGTGAATTAATCCTTCAACACCGGCAGCTATTTCAACAAATGCGCCATAATCAGCAATAACCACAACTTTACCGCTAACTTTATCACCTACTTTCAAGTCAGCATTGAGAGCTTCCCATGGATGTGGTTGAAGTTGTTTCAAACCAAGCGCAATACGTTTCTTTTCATCATCGAAATCAAGAATAACTACATTCAGTTTTTCATCAAGTGTTACTATTTCTTCAGGATGATTAACTCTACCCCATGATAAGTCTGTAATGTGAATAAGACCATCAACTCCTCCAAGGTCGATAAACACACCATACGAAGTGATATTTTTAACAGTACCTTCAAGAACCTGACCTTTTTGAAGTTTGCCGATAATTTCTTTTTTCTGATTTTCGAGTTCAGCTTCGATAAGAGCTTTGTGCGATACAACTACATTTTTGAATTCCTGATTGATTTTAATCACCCTGAATTCCATGGTTTTGTTAACAAAAATATCGTAATCGCGTATAGGTTTCACATCGATTTGCGATCCGGGAAGGAACGCTTCAATTCCGAATACATCTACAATCATACCACCTTTGGTACGACATTTCACGAAACCTTTTACAATTTCCTGAGATTCGAGAGCTGCGTTTACACGATCCCATGAGCGAGTAGCGCGCGCTTGTTTGTGTGAAAGCAGCAATTGACCTTTTTTGTCTTCCTGACTTTCAATATAAACTTCTACCTTGTCGCCAATTTGCAGTTCAGGATTGTAGCGGAATTCACTCATCGGAACAATACCATCCGATTTATAACCCACGTTAACTACAACTTCGCGTTTGTTGATAGAAATTACAGTTCCTTCAACAACCTCTTTATCCTTAATGGCATTAAGAGTATTGTCGTAAATGTTTTTTAGATTTTCCTTTTCTGCGCTTGTGAGGATATCTCCTTTTTCATAAGCATCCCAGTCGAAATCTTCTTGTGGAGCAACTTTTTCAGTTACAATTTTTGAAGGCGCTTCTTCAACTACTTCTTCAGTTGATTCAGCTACAGTTTCTGCTACTTCTTCAGCAGGTTCAACTGCAATTTCTTCTTTAGTTTCTTCAGCAACCACTTCTTCTACAGCTTCAACAGCTACTTCCGGAGTAGTTTCAACAGTAGCTTCAGTTACTTCTGCCACTACTTCAGCAGAGGTCTGAATTTCTTCTGCCTGATTTTTGTTTTCTTCCATTAATAATTTTGTTTGTTTTTTTACTAATAAATAGTAGGTTAGACTTTATATTGATTATAAAAATTTAGGGCGCAAAATTACAAATAATTATTGGTATAACAATGAATTAATATAAAAAAAACGTAGATTAAAATTGGGTTATCAATAGCTAAAAGCAATTGAAATAAAAAATGGTGTCGTAATTTATTTGTAGAACTTTCTTTATAAATAACATGGTAAAAATATTTAGTTTTGAATTTATGAAGTAAGTAAAAAATAAATTAATACTTAAAGAAAGTAATAATTATAAGAAAATCAGCTTTTTCAAATTGAAAAAGCTGATTCAAATGAGTAATTTTTAATCTATTAAGAAAAGAAAATTCCTCCGTTGATATCTATATTAGTTCCTGTCAGATAATCTGAATCATTTGAAGCTAAAAAGAGCACCAAATCAGCAATATCGCCGGCATCGCCTTCGCGCCGGAGCGGATAAACTCCTTTCATTTTTTCACGATTTTCAGGAGTATTAAATCTATCATGGAACGAAGTAGCAATTGTACCGGGAGCCAGTGCATTTACACGAATTCCTTTTGGTCCGAGTTCTTTAGCCATAGAGCGTGTGAAAGTCATAACTGCACCCTTAGCAGTGGCATAAAGCGATGCTCCTGGACCTCCGCCATCTCGCGCAGCCAACGATGAAAAATTAATAATAGCGCCACCCTCTGTCATATACGGGACAGCTTCTCTGGTACATAACCAACAACTTTTCATATTTACATCCATCAGAAAGTTGTACCAATCTTCATCCTGTTCGGTAATAAGTTTTCTGCCAACCAAACCTCCAACCACATTCACCAGAATATGCACTTTACTGCCAAAAGCATTGGCACAGGCTTCGAAAAGTCGTTTTACATCAGCAGCATTGGTCATATCGCCCTGCACTGCAATGGCTTCTCTTCCATCACCCTTAATTGCACTAATCGTTTCTTCGGCATCGTTGGGATTATCAAAATAATTAAGCGCCACTTTTGCGCCTTCAGCTGCAAGTTTTAAAGAAATGGCGCGTCCCAAATCGCGTGCTCCACCAGTTACCACAGCTATTTTTCCTTCAAGTTTCAACATAACATTTATTATTTTTAATTATTAGACTTTATTTCGATTAATATTATATATCGCTGTTATTCAGCGTGATTCTTA
>CAYONE010000080.1:0-21846 GCA_964405245.1 uncultured Paludibacter sp. | reverse complement strand
TAGAACGGAATCTATTATTGAATATTGTATAAACTAAATATGAACACTTACTTAATGTAATTAGTTTAAATTGAAAATTAAATTTAAATAATCTGCAAATTTCTGACATTTTTTACCTCAAACTATTATTTTATACCCAAACAAAATAATACATTTTACTTATAAAAATATGCTTGTATATTGCATTATAATGTTTCTATATGTCGTAAATTAGCCATTTAAATATGATAAACGTCATAATAATTAATAATTTACAGTTTTTATGCAAATTGTATGTTTATAGCAATCAATAGATTATTACATAATTATTGATTTTTTTTTCATTTTGTAAGCGCTTGCTATTGTTTTTTAAATTTCAATAGTTTATTTTTGCAATCACGAATTTTTCAATGATGTTGAAAAATCGCTAAAAAAAGATTAATAATCAAAAAGTAAATTTATGAGAAAACTAACGTTCTTTTTAGCCTGTCTGTTTTTGATAGGCGTAGGTTTGGTTAATGCTCAGCCAAAAAGTATTACCGGTAAGGTGGTTTCGGCTGAAGACGGAGAGCCAATTATCGGAGCTTCGGTTATGGTAAAGGGAACTCAAACCGGTACTATTACCGATGTTAAAGGGCAGTTTACCCTTTCGGTACCTGCCAATGCTAATACTCTGTGGATTTCGTACGTAGGTATGAAAACCCAGGAAGTAGAAGCAAGAAACAATATTACTGTCAGACTTGAGACCGACACTCAGGTTATTGAAGAAGTTGTTGTTACTGCACTTGGTATCAGCAGGGAAAAGAAATCGCTGGGATATGCGGTTGCTGAAGTTAAAAGTGACGAACTGACAAAAGCAAGAGGTGGGGTTAGTAACCCAATTAATTCTCTTGTCGGAAAAGTTGCCGGTTTACAAATTACAGGTTCCACAGGTAACATGGGTGGTTCGTCCAAAATCCTGATTCGTGGAGCAAAATCAATTACTCAAAACAACCAGCCATTGTTTGTGATTGATGGTGTACCTATCGAAGGTACTGACTACAATACAACAGATGCTGCTCGAGGCGCAGGTGGATACGACTATGGTAACCTAATTCAGGATATAAACCCTGATGATATCGAGTCGATCAATATTTTGAAAGGTCCGAATGCTTCTGCGCTTTATGGTTCAAGAGCCTCAAATGGTGTTGTAATGATTGTAACGAAAAAAGGCGCTAAAGGAAAAGGTCTTGGTGTTTCCTTCAATACCGGAGTTGGTTTTGAGGTTGTAAATAAACTTCCAGTTATGCAAAGAGAATACGGAGGTGGTTATGGACTTTATGATCAAAAAGTAAATGGTAAAGATTATAAAATTATTGATTACGGTATTGACGAAAGCTGGGGACCTAAATATGATGGAACACAATACCTTTCATGGCTCGATTTAGCCAAGTGGGAAAATAAGGGAATGGTTGGCGATCCTACCACAAGCCCCTGGCAGGCTCCTGCTAACGATATTGATGCGTTTTTTAAAACCGGTGTTAACTTCACAAACAACGTTAACGTATCAAAAGCAAACGATAATGCTGCCATTCGTGTTTCATTTACCAATACCGCTCTGAAGGGATATATGCCTAACAGTAAATTGGATAAAAATGTATTCAACATGAGTGGAAGTGCCAAAATGGCAAAAATCTACGAAGTATTCTCCAATATTACTTATCTGAATCAGGCTGCAACCGGACGTTCGGAAACTGGTTATGGCGATAACAACGTGATGCAGAAATTTATACAATGGGGACAGCGCCAGCTCGACATGAAAGAACTTGCATCTTTCTATAAATATGACGATGGCACTCAGGCTTCATGGAATCGTAATGACTGGAACGATCGTACTATTGCTTATTCTAACAACCCTTACTGGTCGCGTTACATGAACTACCAGAATGATACACGTCATCGTTTGTATGGAAATGCAGGAGTTAAAGCTGAAATTCTGAGCAATTTATCAGTGCAGTTCAAGACAAGTCTCGATTTCTTCAGCGATAAACGTTACGAACGTAATGCTGTTTTCTCGCAGGAACAATCGAAATATAGCGAAACCAACAGACAACAGTATGAAATTAATCATGAGTTGCTGGCAATGTACAACGACAAATTTGATGATATAACACTCAATTTGAATGTCGGAGGTAACATGCGTTATGTAAATTATCAGAATCTTACAGGATATTCTGTTTCAGGTTTGGTATTACCGGAGTTCTATAACCTATCGAATTCAAAAAGCCCTGCTAAAGCTGAAAACTACCTGAGCGAAAAAGGAGTAAACAGTGTTTTCGGAAATGCAACAGTTGGTTATAAATCACTTGCTTTTATTGATGGTACACTTCGTGTTGATAAATCATCAACATTACCCGAAGGTAAAAACGTTTATCCATACTATTCGGGAACAGCCAGCGTTATTTTGTCAGAACTTATCAAGCAGGACTGGTTATCTTTCGCTAAAGCTCGTGTAAGTTATGCCAAAGTGGGTGGTGACACAGGACCATACCGTGTTCTCGATACTTATTCGTTCTATACCAGTTTTAATGGTGATCATGCATATTTGCTTCCAACTACTAAAAATAATATGGATCTTAAACCTGAACAAACATATTCAGCTGAATTTGGTCTTGAAGGTAGCTTCCTGGATAACAGGGTAGGCTTCGACCTTACATTATATCAGAGCCGTACTGTTGACCAGATTACTGCAGTTTCACTTTCGGGTGCATCAGGGTACATTTCACAAGTACTGAATGCAGGTACTATGGAAAACAAGGGAGTTGAATTCAAATTGAATGCAACACCTGTTAAAACCAAAGATTTTGAATGGAATATGACACTTACTACTGCACAAAACAAAAACGTGGTGAAAGAACTTTACGGCGATTTGCAGTATTTGCGTATTGTAGCAGCTCCGTTCAAGGTTGAAGTTGGAGCTTATGTAGGCGAAGAATATGGTGTAATTATGGGTACTGACTATATTTACGATGAAAACGGAAATAAAGTGGTTGGTGCAGACGGTATGTATTCTGCTACCAGCGGAAACGTACCTCTGGGAAGCGTTAATCCCAAAATTACCGGTGGTTTACTAAATACATTCCGTTATAAAAATCTCGATTTGAGCATTTTATTCGATGGTCAGTCAGGAGGTAAATTTTTCTCAACTTCAAATATGTGGGGTATGTACTCAGGTATGCTTGAAGAAACCGCAGGTTTAAATGAACTTGGAAAAGAATTACGTGGCGATCCGGCAGAAGGTGGAGGTGTATTACTACAGGGTGTTCTTGCGGATGGCAAGCCAAATACCACACGTCTGGATGCTGAAACGTGGGCAAGTGGATTTTATTCAGGACCTGCTGCACAAAACGTATTCAAAAGCGATTTCATCAAACTTCGCGAAATTTCAATTGGCTATACTTTGCCAATTAAATCGAATACAATTAACAATCTGAAAGTTTCTGCCTATGGTCGTAACCTGGCAGTTTGGGGTCCCGACACCAAACATTTCGATCCGGAATCAGCAACTACAAGTTCTGGTAACATTCAGGGTATCGAAGGTGGTGCTCTGCCATCCATTGCAACATTCGGATTCAATTTAGGATTTCAGTTTTAACTAATTAGCAACTACAAATATGAGAACATATTATAAATTATTAATAGCTGTAGTGGTCGGAGCGTTATTTGTTTCGTGCCACGATTTGGAAGAAATGAATGTCGATCCGAATAATCCTTCGAACGTATCAACAGCAACTTTGTTGACTGGTTCGCAAAAGAAAATGATGGATTATATCTACGACAACTGGTTCAGTGGCCGTCAGGCTTTGCCTTATGCGCAGTATTGGTGTCAGCGCAACTACACTGAAGAAGATCGTTATCAGATTCGTGAATCGGTAAATAATGGTTATTTTAATCAACTTTATGTAACTGCAGGTAACTATAATCTGATTGAAAAATTAAATCAGGATCCTGCAACGAAGGCTATTGCAGGTACTTATGGTAATAATAATAATCAGATTGCGGTAGCAAAAATTCTTAAGGTTTGGTTAATGCAGGTTATTGCCGATACATGGGGAAGTGTTCCCTACAGTGAAGCATTTAAATTGAACGATGGTGTGCAATATCCCAAATATGATGATTTGAATGCACTTTATCCGGCATTGATAAACGAACTAAAAGCTGCAATTGCCCTTATCGATGTAAATGAAGTGGCATTTTCTGAAGGAGATCAGGTTTACGGAGGAGATGCTACACTCTGGAAAAAATTCGCTTACAGTTTGAAAGCTCGTATGGCACTGCGTCTCTCTAAAGTTGATGCAAACTGGAAAACTAACATTGCTGATATAATTGCAAATCCTGATCTTGGTTTTGCCGATAACAGCGAACAGGCTATGTTTAAATACTCAACTGAAGCACCCAATGAATGTTATTTTTACAGAGGTTTCTTTGTTGATGCCCGTAATGACTTTACTATTACAAAACCTTTCTGCGATTTGCTGAAAGGTCAGCGCGATACACTCAACAACAAGCAACACCCCTGGGCAGGAGTTGTAGATCCGCGCCTGGCTGTATATACTACACCCCGTAGCGGAAAATATATTGGCATGCCTTACGGTGTACCCAGTTCAAGTTTGAACTCTACTATCAGAAATGCTTCACCCTCGTGGTATTCATCAGCACCTCCGGTTATGCTCAGCAAAGATTTTGCAGTGCCTTTGATGACTTATGCAGAATATTGCTTTATCATCTCGGAAATAAAGAATTTTGATAAAGCATGGTATGAAAAAGGAATACAGGCTTCAATGGAACACTGGTCTGATTTAGCAGGAGGAGCAATTACTCAACCAGAAATTGATACATATATTGCTTCTGTAAACGGAACTGTAAATGCAGAAACGGTAGCTACTCAGAAATATATTCATCTGTATTTGCAGGGAACCGAAGCATGGGCTGAATATCGTCGTACAGGTTATCCAAAAACAATGTTAAAACCCGGAGAAATTAGCTACGATAAAGCCGGAACATTGTTAACGTTTACTGCTCTTTCGGAAACAAAAGGAGATTTGCCTGCTCGTGTCAAATATCCTACTAATGAAAGTACATTAAATCCTGATGGATTTACTGCAGCAGTAGCCAAACTTACAGGTGGAGATAATAACTATCACTCAAAAATGTTTTGGGATGTGCGTACAACAGCAAATCCTTATCCCGCTAATAAATAATTTTTAATTCACTAATTAATCATAAGCTGTTTGCTACAGGATGTTTTTTCCGGCAGACAGCTTTTTTATAGTTACTAAATTGACCTTGTCCGAAGACTGTTTTCCTGATTTTTTACTTATGTTTGTAATATAAAACCGAATTATCTTATGAAAAATTGCAATAAACTATACGAGAATAAATTCAAAATACCACCTTTCTAAATTCTTAAACTTGCCGATTTCACTCCGGCACCTCTTGATTTTGCTTGATATGCGTTACGTGTATATAATTTATCTTTACAGAGAGGCATACAAAACTCTTGACGATTTAATGCAACCTGAAATACGGCTCGCAGGCCGTAGAGTGAATCCTAACGCGCATATCAGTTCATCGGCAGATTATATCAGCAATTTAAAGATTGGAAAAGTTGATTCGCCCGAGAATGTACAGGTACAGGGCAACCTGAACAATATCGCGTTGCGAATCAGATTTCTTCGCTGCTTCTGTATGATAAAATTATGTTGCAAACCAGTCAGTTCTTCCAAAAATGAACTTCCCATGTGGAGTGTTTGTGAGATAGCAGTAAAGGGCTAAATTGAACGTAAAAAATCGTTGAAAGATTGGAATGTAAATAAATTAAACCTGAAAAAACAATCTGATATTCAATAATGGAGTTGTTGATTATTTCGCTAATTGATAGTCTTTTATTAACAAGCTTGGCGAAAGTTTTAGGTCGGTTGTTAACTTTCGAATCATGTCAATGGTCAATTTTCTTTTTTTGTTTAATATCTCAGATGCTCTGTTGCTTCCGCCAATTGCAGCAGAAATATCCTTTTGCTTTAATTGCATCTCTTCCATTCTGATTTTAATCGCTTCAATTGGGTCGGGAGCTTCAATGGGGAAGCGTTTTTTTTCGTAATCTTCCACAACCAAAGCAAGTAAGTCGGCATAATCGCTTTCGGCAGTGCCTTTTGGTGCATCAAATACTTCATCAAGCTTTGATAATGTTTCTTGATATTCTTGTTCTGTTTTTATTATTTTTATTTCCATGTTTCTTAAAATATGAAGTTTTTAAAAATTCTTTTCAGTTATATTTTTGAATAACAATACACTTCTTAACAAGGTTTTTTGGTTAAATTGTCTCAGCATTTATTTTATCATATTCGGCGTGTGTACCAATAAATCGTATAAAGCACCATTGTTTTTCAAAGTTGAATTTAACGATAAGACGGTATGAGTTACCCTTGATATTAAATACAACACGTTGATTTTTGAGGATGCTTGCGGTTGAGTATGTTTCTTTTACTTCGTTGGGATTATTCCATTGAGCATTCATTGCTGTGTCAAACCATGTTTTCAGATATTGCTCTGTTTCGGGATGTTTTTCCCAATACTTTTTTAGCGTACCCTTCGAAAAGATTCTATCCATAAATTAATTTTGTATTGCAAATATATACCAATTTCCCATTATGGGAATTTACATTATAATTATTTAAATATTTTTTTTAAAAGCATTTTTGAGATAATCATAAATTTTTAAATAAGTTTGGAATCACTCATTTTTTATTTGTATTTTTAATTTAGATGTTTTCTATTAATAAGAAACTTTTTTCGTTAAGTTTGCATTACAATAAATTAATAGTTATATGAATGAGCAAAACCTTTATTTCGAAACAACTTTCCAACTTCCCCCTCCCGAAATCCTTCAGCTTGCCGATTTCACTCCGGCACCTTTCATTTCGCTTGATATGCGTTATGAGTATGTAATTTATCTTTACAGAGATGCATACAAAACTCTTGACGATTTAATGCAACCTGAAATGCGGCTTGCAGGGTGTAGGGTGAATCCTAATGCGCATATTAGTTCATCGGCAGATTATATCAGCAATTTAAAGATTGGGAAGGTTGATTCACCTGAGATTGTACAGGTTCGGGGTTTGCCTGAAAAGCCTCGTATCGCAAATCTGACTTCTTCGCCTGACGAAAAGTTTATGGCTTTTACCAATACAACCAATGATGGACTTGAATTATGGTTGCTTAATATTAATGAGGCGCATGCAAAAATGATTTTCGATGGAAATCTGAATGCCTTTTTTGGTAATCCTATTGAATGGTTGCCTGACAACAAACAATTGATTGTACAAACTGTTCCGAAAAATCAGCCTTTTATTCTTAATCAGAAAAATGAAAAACCTGTTGGCCCTACAATAATGGAATCGGGTGGCGAAGTTACTCAAAACAGAACTTATCAGGATTTACTTAAAAATGAGATTGATGTCCGTAATTTTGAAATATTAGCAACTTCTGAACTTTATATTGTTGATATTGATGGTGAAAATTGTTTGTTTCGCGAAAAGGATTTGTATAAATTGGTTTCGGCTTCGCCTGATGGCAACTTTGTATTACTTAATGTGCTGAAAAAGCCTTTTTCTTATCTTGTACCTGAAAGTCGGTTTGCAAATACTACTTTTATTTGTAAAATCACCGGCGAGTTTGTGCAAACAATAGAAGAAGCGCCATTGAATGAAATACTACCAAAGGGAATAATGGCTGTTCATAAAAATAAACGCGATATAAAATGGAGGGCTGATAAACCATCTGAACTTTTCTATTCAATTGCTCTTGACGATGGCGACCCTGCAAAAAATGTTTCAAACAGGGATGCTCTTTATATCCTTGAATCGCCATTATTTGACGAGCCACGCTTGATTTATAAAACGCAATTACGTTTTTCGGGCATATACTGGTGCAACAATGAACTTGCAGCAGTAAGTGAATTCTGGTACGACACCCGAAGGAGTTGTACTTTTTTAATTAATCCGGAAAATACCGATTGGTTGCCCAGAAAAGTTTTCGATAGAAATTATCAGGATATTTATTCGTCGCCGGGCAATTTTGAGATGATAAAAAATAATTATGGCAGATTTGTTCTTGCTAAGGAGGATCAATACTTGTTTCTTGTTGGTGATGGTTTTACGGAAAATGGAAAGTTTCCTTTTGTCGATAAATTGAATTTCGAAGATCTTTCTTTTTCAAGAATTTATCAGTCGGTTTATACCGATAAATTAGAAGAAATTGTTTTGTTCGAACGGTTTGCCGAAGGTGAAGCACTTGTACGTATTCAATCTGCCAATGAGTATCCGAATTATTTTATCAGAAATATCAAAAACAAAACTTTAAAACAGATAACATTTTTTGAAAATCCTTTCACAGGTTTGAATACTATTTCGAAAGAAGTACTTAAGTATAAACGAAGCGATGGCGTGGAACTCAGCGGAACTTTGTATCTTCCGAAAGAATGTGATAAAGATGCCGGAAAGAAGTTGCCGTTGTTAATTTGGGCTTATCCCGTGGAACATAAGGACAGAAATAGTGCCGGACAATCTACTGCAAACGCTAACGAATTTATTTATCCGTACTATAACTCGTTTATTTATTGGGTTATGCGCGGTTACGCTGTGCTCGACGATGCTTCTTTCCCAATTGTTGGCGAAGGTGATGCTGAACCTAACGATTCGTTCCTTGAGCAGTTAATTCAGAATGCTCAGGCTGCAATTGATGTTGCAAATCAAACTGGTTTTATCGATACAGATAGAGTTGGTATTGGTGGTCATTCGTATGGGGCATTTATGGTGGCAAATTTACTTACGCATACTGATTTGTTCAAATGTGGTGTTGCCCGTAGTGGCGCTTATAACCGTACGCTTACTCCTTTTGGTTTTCAGGGTGAGCAACGCAATTATTGGGATGCGAAGGCTGTTTACGATGATTTGTCTCCATTCCGTTTTGCTGAAAAAATGAAAACTCCTTTATTGCTTGTTCATGGAGAAAATGATAATAATTCGGGAACATTTACTATGCAAACCGAACGTTATTTTCAGGCCTTGAAAGGTTTAGGAGCGCCTGTGCGTATGGTTATTTTACCGAAAGAGAAACATGGTTACGCTGCAAAGGAAAATATAATGCACTTGCTTTGGGAGCAGGACAGGTTTTTTGAGAAATATCTGAAATGATAAATAATACTCCTTTTAAAAGAATTTCGTACTTTTGCATACTTTAAACTGAAAAATCTCTGTTTACAATCGTAAATTGTAAATAAGCAAATTGTAAATATTATAATGAGTATTGTAGAAAAAATAAAATCGGCAAAATCAACTGCATTTTCGTTCGAGCTACTGCCGCCTGTTAAAGGAAACGGTATTGAAAAAGTGAATAACACGATTGATAGGTTGCTTGAGTTCGAACCCAAATACATTAACATAACTACTCATCGCAGCGAGTTGATTTACCGTGAAACTGCTGGTGGGCTTTTCGAGCGTGTTTCGCAGCGTCATCGTCCCGGAACAGTGGCGATAGCTGCTGCCATTCAGAATAAATATCACATACCTGTTGTACCTCACATTATTTGCAGCGGATTTACACCCGAAGAAACTGAATACGCACTTATTGATTTGCAGTTTCTGGGTATTACGGACTTACTCCTTTTACGTGGCGATAAAGCCAGACACGAGAAAGAATTTATGCCAACCGGTCATGCAAATGCCACCGAGCTGCAAAAGCAGGTAAATCAATTCAATTCAGGATTTTTCCTTGATGGTTCAAAGTTAAAATCGCAAATCACGCCATTTTCGTATGGTATGGCATGTTATCCTGAGAAACACGAAGAAGCCCCAAATATAGAGTCAGATTTGCATTTTGCAAAAATGAAAGTAGATGCAGGTGCTGAGTATCTTGTTACGCAAATGTTTTTCGATAATCAGAAATACTACGATTTTGTAACGCGGTGCAGAGAGATTGGCATTGATGTGCCAATTATTCCCGGGCTTAAACCTATAACATTGTTAAATCAGCTTACAGTATTACCTAAAATTTTCCATACAGATATTCCTGAAGAGTTTGCTGCAGAGCTGAGGAAGTGCAATACCGATGCGGAAGTTGTTGAAGTGGGCGTAGAGTGGTGTAAAATGCAGGCTGCCGACCTGAAGAGTAAAGGCGTTCCGAGTATTCATTTTTATAGCATGATGGCAGTTGAGAGTGTTAAACGTGTGGCAAAGGCAGTTTATTAATCTTTTGTTACATTGTTAAATCTGATTTTAAGCATTAAATCTTAGTTTCCATTTTTCTAATTTCTAATTTTTTTTCAATACCAAAACAATGAGTTTTCTTCTTGGTTTTTTTCTTATATTAATTTTTCTGGGATTATTTGTTTTCCTGTTGATAGTCAGATTTTTTAGCAAGTTGTTCAATTTTGGCAGGAAAAAAAATATGAACCGACCCGATCAGCAAGAAACTAATTTTACCAAAAATAGTAGGCGGGGTAAAGTTTTCGAAAAATCAGAAGGTGAATATGTAGATTACGAAGAAGTTAAGAATTGATTATAAATTCAACTTCTTTAAAACCATATAGATTTTCGTTTCCATCTGAAAGTTTTAGTAGAATTCTTCCATCGTCTAACACATCAGTAATTCTTGCTTCAAAATTCGTTACCCCTGTGCTATATGGATAAAAACCATTATTTCGATATAAACATCTGAAATATTCTGACTTAATTTTGTCATAATCATCAATATTATATAATTCTGTTATTTTCTCCCGAATTTTCTCCATCAACTTCAATCTGTTAATCCTTTTCCCAGTTATCTGCATTAACGAAACAGGATTTGGAGCATCACTCACAAAATTTTTCTGATTTACATTAAGCCCGATACCGATAACAGTACGGTTAATCGACTTTCCCTGTAATACGTTTTCAATTAAAATCCCCGCAATTTTTTTGTCATCAACATAAATATCGTTGGGCCATTTAATTTTTACATTATCACAAATTTCTGACAGTACATCGCAAATAGCTAAACTTGCAATTTGCGAAATAACAAACTGGCTCGAGGGATGAATATGTTGTGGATAAAGTACAATGCTGAAAAGTAAATTTTTGCCGAATTCCGATTCCCATGTATTTAATCCCTGACCTTTTCCGGCTGTTTGAAAATCAGTGTAAATCATAAAACCTTCTTCGTGCTTTTCAGACAATAAAATTTCCTTCATCAGAAAGTTTGTCGAAGATGTTTCCTTGAAATATTGTGAATTATACATCTTTATATCTATTTTGAAATATCGAGCAAGAAATCCTCAATTTTGTTTGTTACTGCTTTCGATGATCCGTTACCATTGTTAACCATAACAGCAAACACTTTTTTCTTTCCATTGTAATCAATGTAGCCCGCGTAGCATTTTACACGCGATATAGTTCCGCTTTTAGCCATCACTTTACCTTTCAGTCTTGAGTTTTTCAGAAATGATATGAGTGTGCCATTCGTACCCGAAACCGGCAGACTTTTAATAAATGTTTCGCTGTAAATGCTTTGTTTGTACATATATTCAAGCAAACTGACTAAAAATTGAGCAGAGACAGCATTTGATGGCGAAAGACCCGAACCATCCAACATAAATAGTTGGTCAACAGGCAATTTTCGTTCACTCCACAAATCTTTGATTGCAGCTACAGAGCCCTTAAACGAATCTTTTCCCATTACTTTAACTGATAAATATCTGAAAAGATGTTCAGCATAATGATTATTGCTGCGAACATTAACCTCACTGATAATGTCACTTAACGCCGGTGAAAAATGAGTGTACAAAGTTCGCCTTATAGTTTCAGGCAGTGTTAATTTTCTTATTGACATACCATTTTTTATCATCATCATTTCAAAATCCGAAACCAAAAGTTTTGATGGATTGGGAATATCTCCTTTTATTACAAATATTTCTTTATTAGCGGGAATTGCACCCTGAATAATACGTAAGTTCGATCTTGGAATTCCATAAAAATAAGCGCTGTCGTAAGTTATGGTTGTCGATAGCAGGTTGTTTTCAAAAACAAGATCTTTTATTTCAGGATCAGCTCTTAGTATCTCAGGTTTAGTGCCTTCATTGCCCGATTTCAAAAACAGGCGAAAGGTATTGTCTTTATACGATAATCCATAAACACCCGAAGCATAATAATTTCCCATATCTTCCCAAGTCCATTTTGGGTTTATCGCTTCATTGTTGTAAATACTTTCATCGGCAATTATTCTTCCGGTAATTGTTTTTATGCCAGCATTTTTTAATTCTTTTACCCACTGATAAAGAAATGTTGAATCGCTAAGGAATGCTGAGCCTAAAGTTGGATCACCACCGCCTCGGATATACACATTCCCAAACAAGATGCTATCCTTCGTTAGTTGTCCATCTGCCTCAATGCGGGTTTCGAATTTGAAGTCCGAACCAAGTATCTCAAGCGCACTTGCTGTTGTAATAAGTTTCATTGTCGATGCAGGAACCATGCTTTTGGTAGCATTAGTTCTATATAAAACATTACCTGTAGTCAAATCTTTAACCAACAAACTTATGTTAGCATCTTTTAGCAACGTATTATCAGTAAACTTTAAAAGTGGACCTGATGCCGAAACGGTAATGTGAATCAGAGTGATAATTATGATATTAAGCAATTTTTTCATGGCAGATAATCTTTATAAATTTAGTTTTTAAAATATTCAGTATGCAAAAATACCTAATAAACAGACAAAACCAGATTGTATAAATCATTTTTTTCGTATTTCTAATCAATTTTTCTAACAATTATCAATGATATTTTTGATATTATTTTTTTATTACTTTTAATGTGTCAGTTTAAAGTTGTATTTACGATATTAAGGATTGACTTTTTGCATTATAAGTTGAAAATTGCACAAATATACACATATAATGCACAAATGCATAAATATGTAAAATGTCTAATTTTATTGAATGTATATAAATTTTTTACATCAAAAATCAATAATAAATCAGAAATTAAAGACTAAAACCATAAAAAATATGTACTTTTGCAAAGAATTTTTCACCCGAAATTTGAACTAAACAAACACAATTATTTTTTATGAAGAAGCATAATTTTAATGCAGGGCCTTCAATTCTACCCCGCGAAGTAATAGAAAAAACAGCACAGGCAGTACTTGATTTCAATGGCGCAGGCCTTTCAATACTTGAAATCAGTCATCGTTCAAAAGACTTTCAGGCTGTAATTGACGAAGCTACTGCACTTATGAAAGAATTACTCAATGTGCCTGAAGGATATTCGGTAATTTTCCTCGGTGGTGGAGCAAGTTTACAATTCTGCATGATTCCTTTCAACTTGTTCGAAACTAAAGCTGCTTATCTCAATACCGGTACTTGGGCAAGCAAAGCCATTAAAGAAGCTAAAGGTTTTGGCGAAGTAGTGGAAGTAGCTTCTTCTAAAGGTGCAAATTACAATTTCATTCCTAAAGATTTTGTTATTCCTGAAGATGCTGATTATTTTCATATTACTACCAATAATACTATTTTCGGAACAGAAATTCTTACCGATATTGATTCTCCTGTACCTTTAGTTGCAGATATGTCTTCTGATATTTTTTCCCGCCCTATAGATGTATCGAAATATGCTTTGATATACGGTGGAGCACAGAAAAACCTTGCACCTGCAGGACTTGCATTCGTAATTGTGAAAAACGATGTACTTGGGAAAGTTTCGCGCACAATTCCAAGTATGCTCAATTATAAAATTCATATCGAAAACGGTTCGCTTTATAATACTCCTCCTGTTTTGCCAATATATTCAGCTATGGAAACATTGAGATGGATTAAAGCTAAAGGTGGACTTGCAGTTATGGAAAAAGAAAATAAAGCAAAAGCAGATTTGCTTTACGGTGAAATTGACCGCAATAAACTTTTTGTTGGTACTGCTGCAAAAGAAGACCGTTCGCGCATGAACATCTGTTTTGTAATGGCTCCGGGATATGAAGAGCTTGAAGCGGATTTCCAGAAGTTTGCTACAGAAAGAGGTATGGTAGGCATTAAAGGTCATCGCTCGGTAGGTGGTTTCCGCGCTTCGTGCTACAATGCATTGCCTATCGAAAGCGTACAGGCATTGGTTGATTGCATGAAAGAATTTGAACAACAACATTAAAAATGACAACAGACAACAGACAACAGACAACAGGAATTTATAGTATGTTGTCTGGTAACTGTTGTCAGTAGCCAAAAAAAATGAAATTATGAAAGTACTTGTAGCTACCGACAAACCATTTGCTAAAGTAGCAGTGGATGGCATTCGTAAAGAAGTAGAGAATGCAGGTTTTGAACTTGTTTTATTGGAAAAATACACTGAAAAGCAACAGTTATTGGATGCAGTTGCCGATGTAAATGCAATTATTATTCGTAGCGATATTATCGATGCCGAAGTAATAGCTGCTGCACCTGAACTAAAAATTGTTGTTCGTGCAGGTGCCGGATACGATAATGTAGATCTTGAAGCTGCAACTGCTGCCGGCGTATGTGTTATGAATACTCCCGGACAAAACTCTAATGCTGTGGCTGAGCTTGTTTTCGGATTGTTGATTTTTGCAGTACGTAATTTTTATAATGGAAGTTCGGGTACTGAATTAAAGGGAAAGAAACTCGGAATTCACGCTTATGGAAATGTTGGGCGTAATGTGGCGCGTATTGCTAAAGGTTTTGGCATGGAAATCTTAGCATTTGATGCTTATTGTTCCGATGAATCAATCAGCAACGATGGAGTTATTCCATGTAATTCGGTTGAGAAATTGTATGAAAGCTGTGAAATTATTTCGGTAAACATACCTGCAACTGCTGAAACTAAAAAATCGATAAATGCCGCTTTGCTTGCCAAAATGCCGAAAGGAGCTGTTATTGTAAATACTGCCCGTAAAGAAGTTATTGATAATGCCGGACTTGTAGAGGTAATGGAAGCTCGTCCTGATATGAAATATCTTACCGATATTCTTCCTGATAATCACGACGAAATGACTGCAAAATTTTCGGGCAGATATTTTGCCACACCAAAGAAAATGGGTGCTCAAACTGCCGAAGCAAACATAAATGCCGGTATTGCCGCTGCTTGTCAGATAGTAGATTTCATAAAAAATGGAAATCAGCGATTCAAAGTTAATAAGTAATTTTTTAAATAAATAATTTTTGAATGCCTCCGATAATTCCAAATCGGAGGTATTTTATTTTGAATGAAGTTTATTTTATTATTTTTGTAGTTAATTCTACTTTAACTGATTAAAAACTTGATAGAATAATCTTTAAACGAATATATATTCAACATAATATTTAATTATAACTTTGTGTTTTTTGTGTGTTTTTCGTGCAACTTTGTGTTACAACTATTACACAAAGTTGCACAAAAAGGACAAAGTTTCACAAAGAAAAATTACACTTAATTAAATAATACAGTCTGTAATAGTTGAATTAAAAATTAAAATTATAATTGGGTATGCGCCAAAAAATCAGATTTATCTTTTTGAAAATATCTCTTTTAATTGTTTTCTTCTCAGTTAATTCACATTCAATTTTACATGCACAGTATATCAACACTTCAATAGTTTATAGCTCTCCTGAAACAAAATACTTTCTATCGGGAAATTATTTTACTACTGATTCTGCTAATAATTTTACAGTGCAAATGCGTAACGAAGATGCAGCATTTGGCAAAAAACTTGTCAGAGGATTAGGTTTGTCATTTGGTTACAACCTCACAATGGGAGTGTTTTTGCTGGCTTTGCCCGAACATATTTCGCAATGGGACAGGGATAATAAATTGCACTGGGCTTATATGAAAAACAAAATGAAAGAAACCTTCACGCTCCCTCCTGTTATCGATGACGATTTATGGTATATTAATTATATTGGTCATCCTTATCAGGGCGGTTATTATTTTAATAATTTACGCTCGCAGGGTGCTACCTTTTGGGAGTCGGCAGCTTATGGACTTGGTCAGTCAATGTTATGGGAATATATAATCGAAGGCTGGTTCGAGCGTCCAAGCGTTCAGGATATGATTGTTACTCCCATTGCCGGAGCGCTGGTAGGAGAATTATCTCATCAGGCTACATTGCGTATGCACAAGAATGGTTTTGCACTTTATGAAAAGATTATTGTTACTGTGATTAATCCTTCGTGGGCAATAAATAACGGTTTCAAAACCAAAAATAAAGTTCAGTATTTTGGATTGTAAATTCAGACGAATTACTTCAATTATCTCCCAAATTTTAAAATATTGCACAAATGTTGTATCTTTGTGCCAAAATTAGAAAAAGAATATTGAACAATACGGCATTTTTAGTTGTTAAAAGCAAAATGCTTGATACATTCAAATGTTTCATTAAACCAAAAAATATATGGGTAATAATTTATTAAAAGGTAAAAAAGGTATTGTGTTTGGCGCTTTAAACGATATGTCGATTGCGTGGAAAGTAGCCGAAAGAGTTGTGGAAGAGGGAGCTGTAATTACATTATCGAATACGCCATTGGCTGTACGTATGGGAACAACCAACGAATTGGCAGAAAAACTGAACGCGGAATTAATTCCTGCCGATGCTACAAGCGTTGAGGATTTAGAAAATGTTTTTAGCCGCTCTATGGAAGTTTTGGGCGGGAAAGTCGATTTTATTTTACATTCAATCGGGATGTCGCCAAATGTGCGAAAAAAACGTACTTATGATGATCTTGATTATGGAATGCTCAACACTACACTAGATATTTCGGCTATTTCATTCCATAAAATGATGCAGGTGGCTAAAAAAATGGATGCTATTAACGAAGGAGGTTCTGTTTTAGCGCTTTCTTATATGGCAGCTCAACGTACAATGTATGGTTACAACGATATGGCCGATGCAAAATCGCTTTTGGAGTCAATTGCACGTAGTTTTGGTTATATTTATGGTCGTGAACACAATGTACGTGTAAATACAATTTCTCAGTCACCAACTGTTACTACAGCCGGAAGCGGTGTAAAAGGTTTCGATTCGCTGGTGGATTTTTCAGAACGTATGTCGCCACTTGGTAATGCTACTGCTGATGATTGTGCCGATTATTGCGTGGTTATGTTCAGCGATCTTACCCGCAAGGTTACTATGCAAAACTTGTTTCATGATGGTGGCTTCTCAAGCATGGGTATGAGTTATCGGGCAATGGAACAATATCTGAAAAGCTTTGAAGGATTTAAAGACGAAAACGGAAAAATTATCTACGGATAAAATTATAACCAAATTAAAAAATCAAACGGAGTAGCAATTTTTGTTATTCCGTTTTTTTTGTACGCCGTGCATGGTGAGCACATTTGACGGTTTATGTCCGTTATGTTGTTATTGAACTTCGGAATAAGTTCAAACCCCAAGCTACGAACCATTAGCTAAGGAAAAGGGATCGTGAGCTCAGTCAAACAAATGACAATTATGAAATGGAATTTGATGGAGGCCGGTCGTAAATTTCAGGTTAGAGGAATTTATCCCAACGCACAAAGCGTAAAACATCATTCAGTACAAATTGTAGAACAAGGTTGCAAACTTTAATGAAAATCTGATATAGTGAAAGGATACAAATTGTAAATGATGCCGATGTATGGAATGAAGGTTACCCGGCTTAAATCAGGAGTTCTCACCGACGTATGTAAATTATAATAATCAAGAAAATTGATAATCCAGATGTATCAGAATTTTGAGAAGTCAATTGAAGTTTTTTTTAGATAAAAGTAGTAAACTGGGATAAAAAAAATCAGAAGACTTACAATTTTTTGAAGGGCAATATCTTGCAAAATATCAGTATATGAGAATATTAGAGTCGTTTGTTGAGATATGTTTAATCAGAAGCTCAGTTTGAGACTTCTAAAAGAAAGAATTTCACGGAATCTGAAAGATATATTAGAGCTACAAAAACTCATGTGGATAACTGAAAAAAACATTTACCCTTTGTGAGATGTAAAGCCAGAAACTAACGAATATTGAATGGCACTTGCGATGGTGTGAGAGGAGAGTGAGCAAAAATAATCGCTCACTTCCTTCACAATTTATGGAATATTTCTACTTTAAATTACCTAATTTAGTAATTTGAAAAAAAATCTGTTTTGTGTTTCGTAAATTGGAAGACCTGAAGTCTCTGTAATTTTCAGAGGCAAAACCAGCATTTTATCTTTTGGAACAGTTGTACTTGCCAAATCAGCTGAATTATAATTAAAAATATTATTTTTATATAACTCTATTGAAGATCGTTTTATTGTAATTGGAACCGTTACTCGTCTGTCGCCCTGAGGAATTGTTACAGTTTGAGGTATTGAAAAGAATGAATGCCCCAACACTTCTGAATTTTTATATTTTTTCATTAAATCGGTAATATCCATTGCGCTGGCAGTCTGAGCTTTGGTGATAATAGAGTCGAGATAAACGCTATCAATACTTAATTTAACGGTAATTTCCTGTAAATTATCCACTACACCACTTCTGTACACACCTACAACCATAAATGTAGTATCTGTGTGATTTTTGATAGTTTCGAGCGCATCTGTGTCAATTCCTTTCAGTTGCAAACTGTATGTGGTATTGGCAAAATAGATTTTTGAAACTCCGAATTCTGTTTGTAATTCTTCGTTACAAGAGCTCATAATTATTACTACAAGCACAAAAATTATGGCTAAACTTATATATTTCATATTATTCATTTTTAAATTTTACCAATTAGGGTTTTGAATTAATATACCCTGAGCTTTGTCAATTTCTGTTTGGGGTATTGGATGTAAATACATCTTTGAAGCATCGAAAATGCGTTTTTCAACAATTTTTATAGAATACGAAAGCGAACCATTGTTGGCATCTTTTGTTACCGAAACGCCATGTATATCAGAGTTTAAAAAGTATTCGGCAATTTTCCAACGGCGTAAATCCCAATATCGGACATCTTCAAAAGCCAATTCAATTTTACGTTCATGTCGGATTTTGTCAGTCAAATCTTCTTTAGAAATGCCTGAAGTTACTATAGGCATTCCCGCACGCGTTCTAATTTTATTCAAAGCCTCTAATGCTGACATTGTAAAGCCTGCCGGTTTCGCTTCGGGACCATAAGCTTCATTCATTGCTTCAGCATAAAACAGATAGAATTCGCCCAAACGCATTACAGACCAGATTTTAGGTGCTGTAGCGCCGGTATTTAAATCAAGAGTTTGATTGATATACTTTTTCAGATAATAACCGGTTTTGGATGCGCGAAAAATTCCGGGTCCGGCATTTCCACCAATCCAACCTTCAATTTCAGTTGCATTATTAAACTTTTCACCACAAACAAAAACAGTTGCCGTCAAACGTGGATCGCGGCCTGTGTAAGGAGTAGCTGCTTGTGTAGGGTTCGACCAGCTGAAAGTTGTACCGTTTGCCATTTCATAAGAGTCAACCAAATCGCCTGTTGGACAGGTGCCGGTTTTTCCACCTTTTACCGAAACAGGGAAATTTGCAGCATCAAAAGAATTAAAAGCACTGAACTTTCTGCCAAACAAATATTCATTGTTCCAAACGCCCCACGATGCAGGCTGAAACAATCCGCTATAGGTTGCATTTAGCGAATAGTATTGAGAGTATTTTGTAGTTAAATCAATCACATCCTTGCAGGCTAATGCCGCACGAACCCATTTTTCGGTATTACCGGAAGGATTAAACTGAGCACTGGCAGCGTAAACAAGTGTTTTGGCTTTAAGGGCAAGCGCTGAGCCCAACGTAGCACGTCCCTGTCGGCTTGAATAAGTCCCTGATGATGGATAAAATACAGAAACTGTATCACGGTACGGACTTGGGAGTACTTTTTGATTGTATTTTAATAACGTATCTTTTTGTGATTGGGTTAATGCCCATTTGCCACGTGAAGTACATATATCACATTCATTTACAATAAATTCTACAATAGAATCAACTGAAATACGTGGATATTTAGTGATATCTAAATTTTTTAAATCAATTTTATCTTTTATAAGAGGTACGTCCCCGTAGCGTTTCATCAATTCAAAGTAATACATTCCTCTCAAAAAGTGCATTTCTCCCCTGTTACGTGTAAGTTCAATAATGCGGTCTGAATAAACCGTAGGATTTGAATAACGCACGTTTGTCCATGTAAGAGTATCAGTACCTTGAAGATAATCGGTTGCAATTCTTATTCCTTTGTAGGCATTCGACCAAATATCATCCGGATTATTATACTTATTCCATGTGCCATTGTTGAAAAACTGGATTTTTTCCATGTCATTAACTTCTTCCGATTCATCGGTTGCAGCAGTCATATACGAATTTTCAATACGATTAAATCCTCCCGGCAAATAACTATAGGCCGTACTTGCCATATTATTCAGATAGGTAGTAAGTTCAAATGCTTTTTTTTCGGTTGCCAGCGAAAAATTCCACGGATCAAGATAGTCGCTACATGAGAATGTTAATGCCGAAAATAATGTTATTGTTATAATATTTTTTACTTTCATGATTCTTTAAATTACAGTTTAACACTTAAGCCTACATTATATGATTTCATTACCGGATATCCTTCCATCACTTCGGGGTCGAAATAACCAATATGATCAAGTGTAAATACATTCATTCCACGCAGATATAAATTTACTGAATTCATTTTAAAACCTTTTATCCATTTCTGAGGCAGGTTATAACCGATTTCGAGTGTACGAAGTCTTAAAAAATTACCGTTTCGCAACCAGTAGGTTGATGTCTGGAAATTATTTGCAGCATTTTCGATGCTCAACGAAGGATAATTCGCTGTTGAGGCTGTAGCCGGTGTCCATGGATTCGTAATAAAAGTTGATACGTTTTTATCGTTGTACAATGCTGATACACTGTATAGTGCACCTTCAGTGTCATCTCTTAGATTTATATCCCTTCCAATAGCAGCCTGAAAATTAGCATCTATATAAATTCCTTTATAATTTCCACCAATATTTAGTCCTGTATTAAAATCAGGTACTGTTGAACTTTTCCCAATGGCCACATAATCGTCAGAATTAATAATTCCATCGTTATTTTGATCTTTGTAGCGAACACTTCCGGGAATTACCTTTCCAAAAGTTTGTACGGGTGCAGTGTCTATTTCAGACAGGTTTTGAAACAGGCCGAGAGCTTCTAATCCAAATCGTTGTCCTACAGGATGACCCTGATAGTATAAATAATCCCATTGGCGGGTTATCTCTTTCATTCTTATTACCTTATTTGTGAGCCAAGTTAAATTTGCGGTTAAATGATAGCCCCAGTCTTTGAATTGATGTCCAGTCGATATGGTTGTTTCTAACCCTTTGGATTTTACCTGTCCAAAGTTTATGTTTCCAAATGTGTTCCCTGCATAAGTTGGTGTGAGAGTTGAGCCATCATTCAGAATGTCAGACCTAAATTCGTTAAAGTAAGTTATACCCAGACTTAAATTCTTGAAAAGAGTAATATCCATACTTAAATCGGTTTTAAAAGCCTTCTCCCAGGTAAGGTCAGGATTTCCGATTGGTTTTTCATTTCCGTTGGTATTGTATAAAGTAAGGTATCCAAAACGGGTTCCTCCAATATTTTGATTGCCAACCATACCTGTCGAAGCACTTAATTTTAAAAAACTTATGGCATCTATCTCACGCATAAATTGCTCTTTTGAAATTACCCAAGCTCCAGAAATCGCAGGGAATAAACCAAATCGTTTTCCTTTCATAAAATTTTCTGTAGCACCACACTGAGCGACTATATCCAAATAAGTAAGTAATCAAAATTAAGCGACATAATGCGAGTAGTTAATGAACAGTGTAT
>CAYONE010000079.1:0-22062 GCA_964405245.1 uncultured Paludibacter sp. | reverse complement strand
AAGAATAACGCTGAATAACAGCGATATATAATATTAATCGAAATAAAGTCTAATTAAAACAGATTATGGTAGCCTTGATTTAGGTGCACTAAACAGCTCTGGTACTCATATATATACTGATTTACCAAGATTTTTCTTAAATAAGCAAGTTCAGCTCATTACCGGTGAATTAAGTTCCTATAATACCACTAACTTATCATTACAGACAAATGGCGCTACCCGTATGACAATTTTAAATAGCAACGGTAATGTAGGGATAGGAACAACCAACCCGGGTACTTATAAATTATATGTTAATGGTTCCACTTATATGAATGGCACCACATATTTGAATGGTACTTCTAATATAATAGGTGATTTGAATATTAGTAAATCGGGTAGTTATTCAAATATTTCACAATATAGTTACTCTGATGTTAACTGGCATGGTGGGAGAATTTCTTTCAGTAGATATAGAGGCACTCAAACAAGTCCTACAACAGTTTTAAATCAGGATTATGTTGGTTGGTTTGATTTTTATGGATATGATGGAGCTGCATCACAAAGAGTGGGAACAATTTTGATTCAGGTTGATGGCACTCCGGCATCAGGAAAAGTGCCGGGAAAATTTGCTATACAAACTTCCAATAATGATGGTGTGTTTGTAAACAGATTGGTAGCTTATGCCAATGACAACATTGTTATGGGATTAAATGGAGGTAAGGTTGGTATAGGGAATGCTTCACCCAATGCTAAGTTAGAAGTAAAAGATGGTTTGATTCTTATTAATGGATATGATGCAGTCTATACCACCAACGACCAATTAGGAAACAAACATCAGTTAATCGGCACATATCAGGGATGGGATAAAAACACAATTTATATTGCGGGATATAATAACTTCAATAATAGCACATATTCTACAAAGTATATTTCTTTTGGTGGCCCCATTGCTAACGGAGTTGGTGAAAGGATGTTTATTAACTTACTTACAGGCAAAATCGGCATTGGCACCACCACACCTGATTCTCTTCTCACTGTCAGAGGCGGAATACATGCCCGTTCGGTAGTTGTAGATTTGGTAGGACCACTTGCCGATTATGTGTTCGAACCTGACTACAACCTTATGCCGCTCAACGAAGTGGAAAGCTTTGTAAAAAAGAACAAACATCTGCCTTCCATTCCTTCGGCTAAAGATGTTGAAAACAAAGGCGGAGTAAATATAGGAGAAATGCAGAACAAACTCCTCGAAAAAATCGAAGAACTTACATTGTATGTCATTCAACAGCAAAAAGAAATTGATGCGCTTAAGGAAGAAATTAAGAGAAAATAACATTTTAACATGTCATGTGGGATGTCAAAAATTAATTGAATGTATTTTAAATCTTCGTTTCAAAATAAAAAAATAATGGGACGCAGATTTACACGGATTTAGCGGATTAGAAACGGATAAGAAAAAATGCCGGCATTTTTGATTCATCGCCTAAATCAATTGACGAAGTCAAATTTAAATCCGTAATAAATATTAAAATCAGCCCGATAGTCATCTGGATGATCCGCTAAATCAGCGTAAATCAGCGTTCTATTCTTAAATCTTTTTTCTTGAATATGGATTTACTCAAAAATAAGATTTTAGATCGTGTTTATTTTTAATTAATTGTTGATTTTTTTTTTTGACACCCCAACTGTCATGTTTAAAGCATTAAAAAGACATTACTATGATACAATTCAGTTACAAACTATCGTTGGTTTCATTGTTTATACTGGTTACATTGTATATGTACGGGCAAACACCTAAACCAAATTTCATTTTGTATGAAAATGAAACCGGCGCTACACGCAATTACAGGGCAGGAAACAGCGTGATTTTTAAACCCGGATTTATTTACAATGCGCAACCCGGAAAATCGTTACGGGCAAGTATTGTTGACACAGCATTTACGGTAGTTACATTAAACAATCCTACGCCGGGAGTTGTAAATCCGAATAACGATAACCCTTATACACCGGGTAATTCTTACGGAAACGATGTTACAGAGCAAAGCAATAGCAATGGTCTGACATACCCTGTTTTTAAAGCAGGAAGTAGTTCGGGCAATGCAAACATGCCAAAAGTAATTGCCACACCTTTGGCATGGTTTAAAACCGTACCCCTTACCAATAACCTGAACGGCGCTTATCATTGGAAGGATGTAATGGGTAACGCTACCATTAAAAAGTACAATACAGGAGGCGCTTCGGTGGGCGATGTTTACACGCTTACCCGCGACAAAATGCGCGCTTATAATTTTAATCCCTCTATCGATTTGAGTTACGACAGCATCAGCAAGGAAATTCTCCTTAAAAACACCTATCTGAGCCAGATGACACTTATCGGGGTGTGGAGTGTAAAGCAGGATTTCGGGTCGGATAGGTTTATGTTTGCGGTTAACGGCAAACAGAACGAGAGTGTGGTATTTACAAAAAACACCGTAGGCGAAACAGATTTGGCAAAGTCTGACCTTAAATTCGGCAACGATACCCTGCGCAACTTCCTGTACCGCCCCGTTACCATCGAAGGCGACAGTATTAAATTTAAAGAACGGAACATACGCACAGGCGTTTACTACAGGGCAAATCAGCCCGATTTCTCGCTTTGGGGTGCGAAAATGCAGACTGTTATTTCGCTGGGGTATAAATTTGACACTACCAATGTTAACAATACTTCGCGCTTTAACCCAAAATGGCACAGATATCCTGCTTTCAGGGGAACAACTCCTGAGCTGCTTGTATTCGACAGGCAAATTTCACCGGCAGAATGCCGTATTTACGAAACCTATCTTGCGGTAAAATACGGGCTTACTTTAGATAAATCCTATGTAGATGCCAGTGATAGTGTTATATGGAATATCAGTAATCCTCAGAATAAAATTTTCCATAACAGAGTAACCGCTTATGCAAGAGAAGATAAACTCGGCTTAAACCAGAAGTTATCAACAAGTTCCTATCAGGAAACGCCCTTTTTCAGCTTTTTGGCTGCCAACGATGCGTATATGAACGGAGATTCCTATCTGTTGCCAACTGCTAACCGCTTACTGGTTGCAGGTACGCAGCCGGGCAATACCATGCCCGATGGAAAATATGTAATTTTTGGCGATAACAATGCCTCTTACAATGCTTTCGACTCTGTTTCAGGCGCGAAAATAATGAAGCGGAAATGGTTGCTTCATACCAACCTGCGTACCTTTAGCAATCAAGGCGCGGTGCAGCATCTGACATGGAGTGGTAACAGTCTTGGCATATCCGAAGGCAGCAATTTTACATCAAGCATAGTAAAATCGGGTGGGGCAACTACGGCTTCGGCAGTAACATCTATCGCTTTAAAGGGGCAGGACGGCTATTTCTCGTGGATAGTGGAACAGGAATACGGACCTGTTACCGTGAAATTTGGAACAAATTCACCCCAGCTTACCCCCGATGCCAACGATTATGGTTTTCTGATTACCATTGATGGTCAGGTGCAGAAAATTGCTAAAGGTAGAGTTGCTTCGGGTAATCTGTTTACCGTGGAAAGAGGGCAAAAATTTGAAATAGAGAAGAACGGGCAGTTGATTTTCCTCAGGGTGAACGGCATAAGGTACAAGGATACCGAAATTGTAATTGATACGGCGCATATTAACAGTCTGTACTTTGGCAGTGTAAGCATAGGCGCCAATAATTTCGATATAAAACTTACATCCTTCCGCCATGGAGGTTTTACCGATACAGGTAATTATATGGAATTATCCTTTGGCGCCAATATGGCAACTACGCTTGCGGGCATCAACCGAAATAACATATTTTTAATGATTGACCGAAGCGGCGATAGCATTTCTATCAATCAAACAGAACGCTATTATTGTACCGGAATCGACATTCAGCGAAACAAGATATTGTTTGATAATATTTTCTGGGATATGGATGGTAACGGACGCGATGTTTTTACTTTCGGATATACCGTACCGGCGCAGACTCAGATTATTAAACATAAAACCGTGGACGAAGAAAATCCGGAAGAAACCGAAAGCGCTGATATGTTTAAGGTTTATTACCGCGATATGCGAATAATGGATGTTATTACGGTTCAACTACAAACAGCCAAGCCTTCGCCCGCCACCATAGTTATGTACGATATTGCAGGCAAAATGGTATTTAAACAAACCTATCCGGCAAGCAATGAAGTGCGTTATCAGGACATAACCATGCCTTTGAGCGGTGTGTATATTATCAGGGTAATTACAAACGAAAAAGAATATACAAGGAAAGTGATTTCTAAAAGGTGAAAAACTAAAATGAGGAAGAAATTTGTTAAGATATTATTTTTATTAATATTGCAATTATTTGTACCTTTATACGGACAAGTAAATATGGCAGACCCTCTTCAAATTATTAGGATGCCACAAACACCAGTGCCAAAAAACTTTGGTGGAAACAACATCCCAACCCCAGCCTTACAGGCTGAAATTGAATATAAACGTGAATTGCAACAAACTTTGAACTCTGCAAATCGGGAAGCAATGCGAAAAAATAGTATTCGTTACGATTTGCCTGCTCAGACTTCTAAACAAGGGACTGAATCGTATCGAAAAACAGCTCAAATTCTCAACAATATGCTAAATGGAATCATTCCTGCAAATTTGAAAGATGCTGTTTTTGCAGTAGAGAATGCTTTTTTTGGAGGTCAATTGGAATACGACAAATACAACAAAGCCATTCATGAATATATAACAACTGCTAAGCTAAAAACTCAGATGCAAAGATACAACTGGAATAATCAGTTAACCCGAAACGTCATGTTATTTCGGGCAATGTCCGACACCATGAAAATTAAACTTCCAAACAGAGAAACTTCTGTTATATCTTTTCCTGTTAAATATGATTTCGAGGACTTCAAAGGAGAAAAGGACTGGACAAAAATGTTTGTATCCAAACTATTGTCCACAAAATCAGGCCAGTGTCATTCACTTCCATTGCTTTACCTGATATTGTGTGAAGCAACCGACACTGAAGCAAATCTTGCTTTTTCTCCTTCGCACACTTATGCCAAGTTTAAAGACCCGCAGGGAAATTGGTACAATGTAGAATTAACACGTGGACGTATAACTAGCGATGCGGCTATAATGGCTTCTGGTTATATCACTGCCGAAGCATTGAAAAATAAATTGTACATGCAGCCTCAAACCAAAACACAAGCCATAAACCACTGTTTGGCAGACCTTGCAATGGGGTATATCGAAAAATATGGTTATGATCCTTTTGTAAATGAGTGTGTTGATACGATTTTAAAACATGACCCGAATTGTATTGAAGCGATGCTGATAAAATCCAATTATCAAACAAAACGGTTAGAGTATGTTGTAAATCAGGTTGGACGCCCTCATCCGGATAGTCTGAAGATACATTATCCCCGAATTTACAAACTTTTTGTAGAAAGAAACAATACTTATAAACGCATTGACGAGAGCGGATATCGCGAAATGCCAATAGAAGCATATCAAGCATGGTTAAACTCAGTGAATAGGGAAAAGAAAAAACTGGAAGAAGAAAACCTTAACCGAGAAATACGAATAAACAAATAAAATTTAAGATTAATCAAATATGAGAAAAGTAGTCTTACCCCTCTGTTTTTTGCTAATTGAAAGTGTTGTACAAACTCAAGCGCAAGCAGTTTTCAAGAAATATGGTTTTAACAAAGCTCCGCTTACGCTAAGTAATGGCAAGTATTACGAATTTTTTACTAATGAAGAAATTGTACAAATCGGAACAATAAAACTCAATACCCGAACCAATCAGATTGTTGAGTTTCTCGAAGAAGATACAACAAAGGCAAATTACAAATCTGAGTTTTCAAGTCGTTGGTTAAGTGTTGACCCATTAGCTGAAAAATATCCGAATTATAGTCCTTATGTGTATTGTGCAAATAATCCGATAAATGCAATTGACCCAGATGGTAGAGTTATAATCTTTATTAATGGATTATGGGGATTTAAGAGAATGCCAAAATCAGGTGGCGATGCAACCCATTGGGATAGTGATGGCTGGGTTAAAAAGGTACAGAATAGAATTGGTGATCACAGAGCAATGTTCTTTGATGGATCTGCATTTGACTTTGGTCATGGACGTGCCGCAGGTAGACAAGGATTACCTTATACATTATCAGCCTCTTTACGAAGAAATGAAGGATATAAAATGGGAGCTTCTCACGCAGCTGATATTGTGAATGGATTACAAAGGGATACTAATGGAAATATAACAGAATCAATAAAGTTCATAACTTCAAGCATGGGGTCTGCATATGAAAGAGGATTTTCACAAGCTATTACTGATTATGTTACCGGTCAAAATAAAATGATTGATGCTTATAATGCAACTTTGGCAAAAAACAGCGATGGAAGTTATCAAAATCCATCGCTTTTAAAACAGCATTTGAATGTAAATATTGAATTTAATGTAGATTTAGATGGTTTTCAAGGTAGCAGTTTGCAAGCAGATCCAAATGCAAACGCAAATTATTTTATGATAAATGATGGCATCGAAAGTATAATCATTGGAAGTCCAGTACCAGGAGCAACTCAAATTGGAGTTGATGCCAATGGAAAAACAACAATGCACGGACACCACCCTTCTTGGGCCGATCCCAAAGCTATGCCTGTCGGGAAACAAAATCCAACAGGAACTAGTACATATGAAAATCATTAAATCATTTTTGAATATGTTGAAAGAAATAAAATTATTACTATTTGCTATTATATTAATAGTTATTCTTGTCGATTGTAGTTGTAAGGGTCTTGGATATGCCCATCATGGTCATAGTGGATGTTATTTGCGAATAAATGACTCTATATATAAGACTAATAATTTAAGCAGAGATTCTATTTTATCTATTTTAAAATCTAAGAATCTTATAATAAAAACTGGACGTTTACAAAGCTATGATCCACCTTGGGATAGTCTAAGATACGTAATCAGTAATATCCCGTGTGATACAAATAAAACTGAAGCTTATATAGAATTTAATGACAAGCATTCAAATATGACTACAATAAAAATACTATATTTTATATCAACACCTACTGAAGATGACACAGTATATTTAAAAAAAACTGAAGCATTTTATAAGTGTTTCGAATTGATTTTAAAAGAAAATAATATAACACAATAGAATTATGTTCTTGTTTATTAATACCTTTATTTGACGATATCTACAAATCTAAAATACTAATTTTAATATACATTATTTGTTTCTCAAATAAAAATGCACAAAGTACATTTGATTTTACAAATTTATTTTCAATAATAAATGCTCTTATTTTGATAATTGCATTACCTGTTAAAAATAAATAACACATAGATAAATATATTTTCAACAATTATGTTAAAAATGTTCTTTATCCAATATGAGAAAAACTTTTTTATTCCTTAGTTTTATGCTGCTTGCATGTGTTGGTATAACTCATGCACAAGCAGTTTTCAATAAATATGGTTTTAACAAAGCTCCGCTTACGTTAAGTAATGGCAAGTATGACGAGTTCTTTACAAACGATGAAGTTGTACAAATAGGAACGGTAAAACTCAATACCCGAACCAATCAGATTGTTGAGTTTCTCGAAGAAGATACAACCAAAGCGAATTATGAATCTGAATTTTCGAGCCGTTGGTTAAGTGTTGACCCTTTATCGGAGAAATATCCGAATTATAGTCCGTATGTGTATTGTGCAAATAATCCTGTAAATGCAATTGACCCAGATGGAAAGAAAATAGTATATTTTAACGGATACTTAGGATTTGGGTCGCCTGTTGGAGGAAAGAGCTATTGGAATAATGGCTTTATTAGAGGTGCAGCTAAGTTTTTCAAAGATTTTAGCAAACCATTTTTTACAAATATTGATCATAAAACTTTTACTTCGGCAGCTGAAAGACAAGCTCATGGATATGAATTTGCTAAACAAAACTATGATGCTCTAACAGAAGGAATGAAACAAGATGAACCATTTAGATTTATAAGTCATAGTATGGGATCCGCCGAAGCAGCTGGTGCAAAGAAATATTTAGAAGAAAAAGGATGGAATGTTGAAACAATGGTTCTTTTAAATTCCTTTAAATCAGACGATATAAAAATTGATAAAAGTAACGGAACAATCATTATTGATTATCAAAATACGAATGATCCTGTTTTATATTATCTTGATCCTCATTATTGGACTGCAACCGGTGAAGTTAACAATGCTGATTTTATAATTAGAGAAGAGTCAAAAGAAGAACTACCTTACAGGCATCGGGATCCGATTGACTCAGGAGAAGCATTTTGGAATGAATTGGTTAGAAAGTGTATAGAGTCTCTAAATAAACAGCAATGAAAATACTTATTAAGATAGTACCTACTGTGCTTATTTTTTACACATTAGTTGGGAAATTCTATACAACAGGATTTAACTTTAAATTACATGATGTAAATTTAAGTAATATTTTATTTATCTATTTTTCAGACATAATTATGTTGCTAATGTTGTTAGTTTCATTGTTGATTTTGTGGAAAAAATGGAACAGAAAAATAAATGATGTTATACTTAAACATAAATATCATTTTAAGATTTTTATAACATTAATTGTTGTTATTCAACTATTTTTATCTCTACTTGATTTTTTTAATAAAAATCCTAATGTAAATCAACAAAATGTTTTGTTTATTTCCGATTTGCCAAATTTATTTTCAATAATAAATGCTCTTATTTTGATTATTGCATTACCTAATAAAAATAAATAACACATAGATGAATATATTTTCAACAATTATGTTAAAAATTTTCTTTATCCAATATGAGAAAAACTTTTTTATTCCTTAGTTTTATGCTGCTTGCATGTGTTGGTATAACTCATGCACAAGCAGTTTTCAATAAATATGGTTTTAACAAAGCTCCGCTTACGTTAAGTAATGGCAAGTATGACGAGTTCTTTACAAACGATGAAGTTGTACAAATAGGAACGGTAAAACTCAATACCCGAACCAATCAGATTGTTGAGTTTCTCGAAGAAGATACAACTGAAGCGAATTATAAATCTGAATTTTCGAGCCGTTGGTTAAGTGTAGACCAACTGTCAGAAAAGTATCCTGGTTATAGTCCTTATGTTTATTGTTTAAATAATCCTGTGCTTTATATAGACCCGGATGGCAAACAAAGTATGTTTGGTTGGAGTAATGGGCTAACCTCAAAACAAACAAATGCAGTTGTTGATGCATGGCAAAAAGCCGATGAACAAGCAGGTAAGAATATAATAAGATTTGGCACACCTATCGAAGATATTTTTGGTATTTACTCTGGGAAAGACTTTGATGGGAACTCGTACAATAGAGCTTTAGCAGCGGGATTTACTTTAATTGCTTTTATTCCTGAATTGAAGATGTTAAAGTATTTTGACAGAGCTTTAGATGGTTTAAAAGCTGCAAGAACTGTAAATGCTGGTAGTATCAATCGAATGTTACTAAAATTGGGCATGAAGGCCCCATATAATGAAGCATTTAAAGTTTTTGAGGGAACAACAAAAGTTGATACAAAATTTGTTAGAGTACATGGAACTGATAATAAAGTTGGCAAATGGATAATGGATGAAAGAGAAATTCTTGGTTTAAGTCCACAGCAAATTAAAGATAAGTTTTCACTGCCCGAGCTACCAACTAAAATATCTGATGTTATTGTTCCCGCAAATACTAACATTAGAACAGGTGTAGTTGCTCCAATTGAAAACTGGGGTAAAGGCGGAGGCATACAAGTTGAATTACTAAACGAGATACCAAAAAATAATTTCACAAATACAAGAAGTTTATAGTATGATAAAAATTACAGCTATTTCTACAAAAATTGACAAAATCATTCAGATAGGGGAAGTTTATATAATTCTTGAGGATTACTATAAATTTGAAGGGATATCTAACTTATATTCAATAGATAAAAATAATAATATTATTTGGTTTGCAGAAATACCAATTGAGAATGACAAATATGTCAATATAAATATATTTAACAATAGTATTATTGAATCTACTACCTGGAATGGTTTTAAAGTACATATTGATACTCAATCGGGTAAGATTATAAATAAAATATATTCAAAGTAATGTTATTACAGTAATGAAGAAAGTGTTATTTATAAGTGTTTTTAGCATTGGCATTTTACATGCTCAAATAAATATTTCAAATTACGATAAGGTTTTTAATCATATTGATTCAATGCTTGTTGGATATAATACTATTAACTTTAAAGTAGCCGTTTTTGAAGTAGAGAGAGTTTTTCTTAATAACAATCAGGATTTTCTAAATGAAAACGAAAAACTCCAAACATATATAGAGCTTATTAGACAAATATCCAATTTGGATTCAATAAATTATAATGAAAAAGACAGAAATCAAATTTTGCTGCATTCTTCGGTGTTTAAATTTTTCACAGAACCAATACCAATAATTATTGATTCAACACATGCATTAATTCATAAACCTTTCACTTACGATTTCGACGATATGTGGGGCGAAAAAGACTGGACAAAAATGTTTGTATCAAAGCTTTTAGTCACAGGTAAGGGCAATTGTCATTCAATGCCTTATTTGTACAAAATTTTAGCTGATGAGTTAGGCATTCCGGCATATTTAGCATTCGCTCCAAATCATATTTACATTAAAACCTATTCACAAAAAATGGGTTGGTACAATACCGAACTAACAAGCGGAACTTTCCCGATTGATGCATGGATTATGGCTTCGGGGTATGTAACGGTGGAAGCAATTCAAAACGGATTATATATGGATACGTTGAGTACAAAACAATCAGTTGCAAATTGTCTGGTCGATTTGGCGCATGGTTATCAGCGTAAATTTGGAAAAGACAATCCCGAATTTGTTGTAAAATGCTGCAATACCTGTTTAAAGTATCACCCTACAAATGTAAACGCCATGCTAACAAAAGCTGAAGCACAAAAGTATTACATTCAGGCGCAAATGAAAGCTAAAAATGTAAAAACTCCTCAACAACTCTTTGCAGATAATTCATTCAAAGAAATGTATGAGGACATGGAACAAACTTATGTCAAACTTCACCAGTTAGGTTACAGAAGAATGCCCGAAGAAATGTATTTGAAGTGGATGGAAATGTTGAAAAATGAAACATACAATCGTAGAAAATAAAGTATAATTCGAAATATTTTGTATTAAACCCAATCAGTAGATTTTATTAATTTAATTTTTTATTAAATCAAAAATATTTATTTAGTAGTATGGAAAAGAAGTCAATAAATTATTTGTTTGTATTCATTTTATTAGTGGGTATATTCTCCATTATTAGTTGCAATAACCCAAACAAATCAGCTCAATTTAACGAAGAGTTAGTTTATGTTGCTCCTCAAAAAGAGAACGGAGAAGTAATAACCAGAGCTAAAAATAATCAACAAAAACATTCTGTTTTAACAAAAACAGCGAATGTTAAGACGAAAATTGTAGGGTGTACGCTAAGTGGAAAATACACCGCATATCTGGCTTCGCCCGCGCGTGGAATTATCGGGCTATACAATGGAGTAACAACCGACAATCCTGCCGACAATATTTTTAGCATAACTATCGACAGGGAGTTAACTGCTGCCGACCGCGTATGGCTGAACTATAAAATGAAAGGCATTAGCCATCATTCAGGAGTGTCGTGCAGTGTAAACGACCGTTACGCTTTCGGAGGTTACACGGTGAAAACCGATACTGCCACACAGCGGCAAAGGGTGGAACTGCATCCTGCATGGCTAAAAAAAGGACAGAACCAAATCCGTTTCGGATTGGCTGAGGGTGTGAATGCCGGATGCCTGATTACCGATTTGGCATTGGAGATAGAGCAGGGTAGCGCTTCGATGGAAACACTTGCCATTGATGCCGACCGTAGCCTGTACAATGGCAGCGCTTACATTCACGGTTTTGTCCGCGAAGGGAAAACGCATAGCGTAAAAGCCGGAGGCGAAAACCTCGCTTTGCGCGACAATGAATTTGAAGCACTGCTGAAACCCGATGCCGACAGTATCATTGTGGAGGCAAAGGTTGATGGAAAAAGTTTTAGAAAGGTGATAAAATATGTGCGCAACCAAATGGCAGATTACACCCTGCAACCCGAAAAAACCGGAATTGAAAATGTAAAACTTTTCAGTACGAACAGCGCCGGAAAACTGGGTTCAGGGCTTGCCTTGCTCAAAGCGCCCGAAAAAGCAGTTATTACCAGTCGTAAACTAAGTGTTGCCGACCTGCGCACCATCGACCTGCCTGCGCTCGATATGGGAATGACCAATGTTACTGCCGAAAACCGTGGTGTGCGGTTTTTGCCCCACGGGCAGCATTTCGGAGGCGAAGGTGCAACTGTAGCACTGAAGTACGACCGCACACGCATACCCGATGGCTTTACCGAGAACGACATCCGCACCTATTATTTCGACCCGGCTACCAAACACTGGGTGGCTCTGGAGCGCGACACGGTGGATAAAACCCTCTGCATGGTGGTATCCAAAACCACGCACTTTACCGATATGATAAACGGGGTGATCACCACGCCCGAATCGCCCGAAACTCAGGGATTCGCTCCCACCATGATGAACGATATAAAGGCAGCCGACCCTACATCCAAAATTGAACTGATAGCGCCACCCACCGCCAACAATCAGGGCTCAGCCAACCTGAGTTATCCTATTGAACTGCCCCCTGCCCGCAATGGCATGAGTCCGCAATTAGCCATTACCTACAACAGCGACGGCGGCAGCGGATGGCTGGGCGAAGGATGGGATTTACAAATACCGAGTATTACGGTGGATACACGCTTTGGTGTGCCAACTTATGATTTGATTAGAGAAACTGAAACATATAATTTTGGAGGCGAAATGCTTGCAAGAACATTTGTGTCTGATGGTGGAAATAACGATAACATTGATGAAAAAATGTTCTTCCCTGATAGAGGAGTTGTATATCTACGAAATAAAATTAACCAAGGTGGAAATAAATATCAATTTTATCAACGTAACGAAGGTAGTTTCTCTCAAATTATTCGAGTTGGTACAAATCCTTATGACTATTCGTGGGAGGTAACAGATAAAAGCGGTATAAAATACTATTATGGAGGAATTGGCGCTGTACTACAGAATCCGGCATCAGGGAATATTGCTGAATGGAAGATTAAAGCTATGGTAAATTTATATGGTGACTCTATTCATTATATTTATCGTCAAGTATCCGATACTATTTATTCAAATTTGTTAACGAATTCACTGTATTTAGATAAAATAGAAGCCTATTCAAAAGTAAACAATATTAATAAAAAGCACACTCAAATTAAATTTTTTAGTAATACACAAAAAGTAAAAAAGTCAAATAATGCTAGATATGGTTTTATAGTTTCAAATACTCTATTGCTCGATTCTATAGTCATTAATTATGATTCTACAGGGACAAATAATGCATTAAAAAAATTACGTATATACTCATTTAATTATGTACCTAAAGTTAATCAGAATGAAGCAATAGTTTCTGACCTCTTAAATGGTTTTTCTCAAAAGGACAGCTCCAATACGATTGTTTCTTTATTTACTATGGACTATTATAATAAAGTTTCAGACAATACTTATTACAACAATCCAATATCTCTATCTCCTGCTTCTAATGTAGAAAAAAACATATTAGGATTAAATAATTCAAGTGTATTCGGAAATTCGTTTACTAATAATATTTCTACATCTATATATGGAGGTATTGGCATGTATTCTACTCCAGCTGATCTTCTTACTGTTAGTGGTACAGTTGGACTAAATTATTCTAATTCGAAATCTTTTACAAAGGGAGAATCAATTTTAATTGATATAAATGGAGATGGATTGGCAGATAAAGTTTTTTATGAGAATTTTGAAATGAAATTTTATCCACAGTATCCAATTGGAGTATTTAATAAAGAATATTCTTTTCCAATATCAGGTGCCCCATCTGCATTTTCAGAATCCACAAAGGAAAATGTTTCGATTGGAATTGCGGGCTACAGTGTTGTTTCAGGAAATATTGATAAGGACATTCTATCAAAAACTATAACGACTTCTTATTTCTCTGATGTAAATGGAGATGGTTTAATTGATATAATAAATAATAAAAATGTTTATTTTAATTATATAGCTGGTTATATAAATGGAATTGCTATTCCAGCATTCACTTTAAACAGTTCAATGACAGATAACCCTATGACAAATAGAACGGTATATAACACGAATCCTGTTGCCAATGGATTTATTGATTATAGTAATTTTAGCGAAGATTCGTTACGTTCGGAAGCATTTCCTTTGCAGGATATTGTCAGAGTTTGGGAAGCGCCCTATAGTGGTCAAATTATGATTAGTGGATTAGTTCAATTATTACCCCCATCGGGTGATTATGATACTTTAAAAAATAAACAGGCTGATGGAGTTCGGGTTGCTATTCAGCATAAAGGAGAAGAAATATGGTATAGGAAAATAAATAAGGATCAAAATGAACCGATTGAACCTTTTACATGGTACTGGCCTGAAGAGGACAGCTACTATACTTGGCCAGTAAATGGGTTAATTCATGTTGATAAAGGAGATCGAATATATTTTAGGGTTCAAAGTGGAGATTCTTTGTTAAGTAATGACTATTTTGACAATGTTTTATGGAGTCCAATTGTTACTTATATAAATGAATACAACTTTCCAAATAATCAAACTGATATAAATGGTTATTCTTATACTACTTTTAGTGCAAGTGAAGCTTTGGTTAGTAAATCAGGCTACAATCAAATTGACACAATTATTCCCAATATTTATATAAGTAGTAGGTTTAAAAAATCTGTAGTAACTAAAGATGAGATTAAACTCTGCGTATATGCTTCGTCAACTAAAAGCTATAATGCTAATAATCCAATTTATACAAAAATATATACACCTGAAACAATATCAGATGATACCTTGAATCATTTATTGATAAATAATAATACTAGTAAATATTTCTGGTTTGTGTTGAGTTCAAATTCAAACAATGTTCGTTGGGATAAAGTTAATTGGGAACCAATTATCAATTATTCATATATTTCTAAAGACAGTTTAATTATTAAAAATGATTTTGCTGGAGTTAATTATGATGTGTTTTTTGATCAATTAAATGAAAATGATTATAATAAAAATAGAATAATTGAAATCCCTGCAAATGGTTCATATTTTGCTTGTCCTGTAGTTTATTATAAAGACGTTAACTACACAAACAATACAAAGCCATATGTATGCTATCAATCTGGTTCTGAAAATTATATAGACTATACTGTGAAGTTTATCGATACTGAAACAAACGTTGTGGTATTTACCAAAAATAATGTAAAATTTAATACAAGCCCATATGAATCAAGTCCATTATTTTGGGATACTGATAACATTTTAGTTAGAGGTAAGAAATATAAAATCGACATTTATTCAAATTCACAAACTCAAATTAACTTACAATCAACACATGGTATAGCTTTATATACTTATAAAGATTATGGAAATTATACCCTTTGTAATAGTTCAGAATTAAGCAGCATTACGATACCAACTATTTACAATAAATATAATCGGGATAAAAATCAGGAATTTGGATTAATGTGGAGAAATTGGGGACAATTTCAATACAACGCTGCTCAGGGAAGATATAAGTTCCCGATTGAAGAAGCTAATCTTAAATTGCCGTGTGATTCAAACAATATTAGTTTGGGAAGTATGCGGTTGATAACACTTGCACCTGATTTTAAAACAAAAAAATTCTGGCAGGGTTATAGCGAAAATATTAAGTTAAGAGGCGATACAATGGTACCTGCTCGATTAATAATGAATAATTTGTTAGATGTTAAATCATTTACAGCAGTAAATGGTCCGGCGCGTGCACCAAGGAAAAAAATTACTACACAAGCTAATTTTGTAATGCAAAATACTGCAGTTCAGAAACCTGATAATCCAAATTTCCACATTAATGCTCCTAATATTGAAAGTAAAGAGCCTAATTTGATTTCAGTATCAATTTCAGGAAATGTACCTGTTAAGTTTTTGAATGAAATAGGGGTAGGTGTAGGTGTTAATGGAACATATGCAAATTCAAAATTTGAGAAACAAACAGATTACATCGACATGAATGGAGATGGTTATCCTGATTATTTTAAAGAGGGGAAAATTTTATTCTCGAATTCAAGAGGTACAATAACAAATTTATCATTACTTACACAAGAAGAATGTTCAAATAGCAATATATTTGGTTTAGGCGCTTCTGCAGGTAAACAAATTGTTCAAACTGCAACCTCCAATAGCGCTGAAAGCGCTAAACAAATTGCTGCAAAAATAAGTGCATCCGTAGGAGTAACTTCTACGATTACAACATTGAATATTAGTTATATAGATATTAATGGTGATGGATTGCCAGACTTAATTAATCATGATAACCATAGTGTTATGATAAATTTAGGTTATGGATTTAGTGCTCAATGTCCGCTTACAACAATTGAAAATTTTGAGACTAATTTTTCAGCAAATGCCGGTTTAGGTTTTGGTATTGAAATAGGAAATGACTTTTCTGCCGGAATAGGCTTTGGTTCGACTTATTCTACCAAAAATAAAAAATTTATAGATATTAATGGAGACGGATTAGTTGATATTGTAGAGCAAATTACAGACGTAAATTTAAGTAGCTTAAATTTACTTGGGAATATAGTTAGTAAGCGTTTGAAAGTAAATTTAAACATGGGATATGGTTTTTCAAATAACGCAATAGAATGGGCATCTAATGCAATGAACGAATCTTCAATGTCAACATGTAGAAGTAATAATGGTGCATTTACCATTGGTTTTCCAATTCCATTGCCCCCTACTTTTGTTTCTGGAGTAAAAATAGTAGTAAATTCTTCTCAACAAGCAAGTAAAACTAACTCATTTCAACTTACTGATATTAGAGATTTTGATGGAGATGGATTTCCGGATTTATTGAGTACATATCCGGGAGGTAACAATTTAGAAATTCGACATTCTAAAATTACCTATTCAAACAAATTGAAAACAATTATTAATCCGTTTGGCGGAAAAATTGAATTAGATTACAAACGATCTGATCCTACATCAGATCATCCTGGTGGAAAATGGGTTATGGCATCTGTAGTTGTTAATGATGGGATTACAGATGATGGAAATTCTTTACATAATGTGATTGATTATTACGAGGGGAAATTTGATCGCCGTGAAAGACAATTCAGGGGATTTGGTGAAGTTATTTCAAAAAATTTAGATACAGATAATGGAAATGCTATATATAGAAAAATGTATCAAAAATATGATGTTAGTAATTATTATACAAAAAATAATTTAATAAAATCAATTATTACAGATGCTGATGGCTACGTAATCCAGAAAAGTAAAAATATTTTCGATTTATATGATGTTAAAACGTTACGTTATGTTCAAGGAGCAATTCAAATTGACAAATATACTTTTAATGAATTTCTACCATCAGATAGTATCGTAGTTTATTCTCCATTAAAATATTCTGAAAACTCAATATTTGATAATTCTTCGAGTGTACTCATAACAAACCAAAGTTATTATACTTATAACGTAAACAGATCAGACTTGATTAAAAATGATTTATATCGGTATGGCTTTGGAGAATTGAAATCATTTAAAAACAGTAACGGAGGTGGATTAGACTCTCTGGGTAATGGTGGTTATAGCTATGCAACAACAATAAGTTATAAACCCTTAAATGCTAACGAAAAATATATACATGGTCTTCCCGTTGAAATGAAAGTAACTGATGGAGCAAACCCATCCAAACTTTACCGTCATGTGCGTGCTTATTATACCGACAATAATTGTCCTTCACAGCCTACCCGCATCTCACAAATAACAAATGAACGAGGCGACTCTTCTGTTACCACCCTGAAATATGACAGAGCCGGCAATATCACCAACAAGGTTTTACCTTCGGGCATGGCATATACATATACCTACGACGACCGTTATAAAATGTATGTTACGCAGGTAAAAGATACTTTCGGGTATGTAAGTAAACTGGAAAACTACGATTACCGCTTCGGTATTCCGCTTAAAACCACCGACTACACCGGCAGCGTTTCCACTACCACCCTCGATAATCTGGGGCGCGTTGTTACCATTACCGGACCGAACGAGTACGATGAAGGCAATCCGGCGAAGCATACCATTAAGTTTCAGTATTATCCGGATAAGGTGACTAAAAATACTGATGGAACTATTAACAACCCTGCTTATGCCGTTACGAGGCATTACGACCCAACGCACCCGGCCGACAGTATTGTTACCGTAACCTTTGTGGATGGTTTCGGGCGGGCAGTGCAGGTAAAGAAAGATGCCGTGGTGGATGGCGCAGCCAAAATGATAGTGAGCGGACGCGTGAAATACGATGCCTTCGGGCGGCCTGTGCGAAGTTATTATCCTATGGTTGACGAATTAAGTAATAGCACGGTATTTAAAAGGGATTCGGACGCGTACAAAACCCTGACATCCTACGATGTGCTCGACCGTGTAACCCAAACCATTTTGCCCGATAACAGCCGTACAAAAATGGAATACGCCATTGTAAACGGTTTGTTGCGTACACGCGTTACCGATGCCAACAACAAGTATCAGGACACCTACGCCACCGGCGATGGCAAAACCGTGAAAACCGTGCAGTACAAAACATTTACCAACAATGAGGGTAGCGACCCGCTTACAACACTTTTCGAATACGATGCCATTAACCAGCCTGTGAAAGTAACCGACGATGCCGGTAAAACCACCGTAAGCGTTTACGACCTTGCAGGGCGACGCACCAAAGTAACCCATCCCGCTTCGGGCGAAACCAACTTCGTGTACGATGCAGCCGGTAACCTCGTGAGCAAACAAACGGCAAACATGATTGCCTCAGGCAAAAAAATACTGTACTACTACACCTACGGGCGCATGGATTCCATAGTTTACCCCGACCACAAAGAAAACAACGTGAAGTTTGTGTATGGAGCGGCAAACGATGTTGTTAAAACACGCCGTGGACGATTAGTATATCAGGAAGACGGCAGCGGGGCGCAGGAATTCAGTTACGGCAAGCAGGGCGAACTTACCCGGGTGCGCCGAACGCTGGTGATACACAACCAGGCAGTGGCAACCTACGTTACCCAATGGCAGTACGACAGCTGGAACCGCCTGCTGAACATGACTTACCCCGATGGCGAAGTGGTAAATTACACTTACAATACCGGAGGAATGCTTACCGGCGTGGCAAGTACGGCAAACACTTATGTAAGCAGTATTAAGTACGATAAGTTTGAGCAGCGCACCCAACTGACTTACGGTAACGGAGCTGTTACCAACTACACTTACAAACCCGAAAACCGCCTGCTGAACACTCTTTCGGTGGTATCGAACAATACAACTTTAATGAACAATGCCTATACCTACGATGCGGTAAACAATGTAACCAAAATAGTAAATACCGGAGCAGTGGTAAACACTACCACCGGCACTATAGGAGGCAGCATTACACATAATTATTTCTACGATAATCTTTACCGCCTCGATTCTGCCAACGGAGAGTTTATAGCCGGAACAAAAAAAGCCAACTACGGCTTGCGCTTGCGGTACGACAATATGCACAACATAGTGTATAAAAAGCAGGATATCGTGCAACAGGGAGTGCAGTTTGCCGGAGTGCTGAATGCAGGATACGAATTATTTTACACCATTAATGCCAATAATTCGCAACAAATTAGTAATATTGCAGACGCAAGTTACCGGGTGGACAGAGGTGCAAACGGAACTTACCAGCTTGGCAAACAAACAGGCGATGATGTTACGGTGAGGTCCGAAGATTACGGCTACGATGCCAATGGCAACCTGATATACGTACTGAAAGGCACCCGAAAACCCGACAGCACATTACAAGTTATCAACAGCCGTAAACTGCTTTGGGACGAAGAAAACCGCCTGCTCGGCATAAACGACAACGGTTTTGTAAGCAACTATTGGTACGATGCCGCAGGAGAGCGCACCGTAAAACAAAGTTACGATAACGAAGGCGTACAGGTAAACGGCGCGCTGAGCGCGGCACGCACCGGAACAAGCAAGTTTACGGCATATATAAGCCCATATTTGGTAGTAAGTAACGGCGGTAACTACACCAAGCACATTTACATGGGTAGTCAGCGCATTACCAGTAAAGTAAGTAACTCGGGTATATTCAAACCAGAAGACAATCCGGTAAATACCACCGAGCAACAAGCTAAACTCACAGCACAAACCTCCAAAATCAAAGAGCGCTTTGATACATTGGGCGTAACATACAGCGGAATAGCAAAAACCGGCGGACTGGTATCTCTTACTCCCCTTCAGGGGCAGGGGGTTTATTTCTACCATTCCGACCATCTCGGCAGTTCTTCTTTAATAACCGATATAACTGGAGCGCTGGTTCAGCATGTAGAATACGTACCCTTTGGCGAAACCTTTTTAGAAGAGCGCAACGGCAACTGGCATACCCCTTACCTCTTTAACGCCAAAGAACGCGATGAAGAAACCGGGCTGTATTACTACCATGCACGGTATTACGATTCTAAAAGGAGCGTGTGGCTAAGTGTGGATCCGCTGGCGGAGAAATATTTTGGATGGAGTTCTTATGTTTATTGCCATAATAATCCCGTGAAATATACTGACCCAACAGGAATGTCACCATATTATAATTCTGAAGGAAAACATTTAGGAAATGATGAAAAAGGGTTTAAAGGGAATATTTACATAACCACACAAGAAGTATTTGATGCAAATTCAAAAAATAGGGTTGCAAACTCAAAAACCATTCAAGCTGATAAAAATACAAAAGAGTTTTTTGAATATCGTTTTAAGTTAAAAAATAGTTCAATTGATAAAATATTTAATCACATTGCTGCAGGAACTGTAACTCCGGATGGAAAAAAATTAAGTGCTAATGAAATTAAATTGGTATATGATCCAAATTTGTCTCAAAGAATAAAAAGGCTAGCAAACGCCTATGCTGATGGCAAAATCGATGGAATATTTGTCATGTCACATAATATTAGTGATTTTGAATGGACTGTTGAAAATATTCGAGCAAATGTTATACATGAAATTTGGGGTCACATAATTAATGGTTGGGAAGGAGATTATGTAAAAGATAATACTCATTATAAATGTTATCAAGCTGAAATGGATTCTCGATATTGGGAGGGAACAACTGAAAGGTTTAAAAAACACTCAACTTTTGAATATAGCAAATACTTATTTTATTCAAGTAAGAATAAATGGAAAAAAATGCCTAACAAATATAGAATTATACTAAATAAAATATTAAAATGAGAAACTTTAAGTATTTGAAATATACAGCCTTGACATTTCTTTGTGCGCTTCAAATAAACCTATATTCAGATGATTGTAAAACATTTGATGGTTCAATAGGTAAAATTAGAAAAGCAAATTATGAAATTAGTGATGTGATTTTCTTTGGAGTAATCACAGAAATTGAAGGCCACGTTGCAAAAATAAAAATCAAAGAGCAGTTTAAGGGAAGCGTAGCATCCTTTGTGGTTTTAAAATTTGCCAATGATATTAGAACTGAAGATATCTTTAGTTTATGGATAATCTATGGAAATAAACAGATAGATAGTGATACGATATTTATTGATAAATGTTCAGCTAGTAGATGTATTAATGGTATTGAAATACCTCTTATTCCTGAAAAGAAAAATAATAATATAGATAGAAAAAAGATAGGTTTAATATATGAAAAGATTGCGTTGTTCGAAAGATATTTGTTGTTTTTTGAAGAAATAGAAGTGTTAAGAATAATGCGAGAGGATAAGTAAACAATTATTTCTACGATGTCGCCTGCGAGCGCACCGTAAAACAGAGTTACGATAACGAAGGCGTACAGGTAAACGGCGCGCTGAGCGCGGCACGCACCGGAACAAGCAAGTTTACGGCATATATAAGCCCATATTTGGTAGTAAGTAACGGCGGTA
>CAYONE010000078.1:0-22173 GCA_964405245.1 uncultured Paludibacter sp. | reverse complement strand
GCTCAAGATAAAAAACTTTTTATTTAACAATCAATTAATATCGATTATTTTATGGAAAATATTAAAATTATTTTTTGGATTATTTTGCTTTACGGCATTGCAGGTTATATTGTAAAAAAATTGAATATCAACGTAGGTAAAGGTGTTACCAAAGTTTTGCAATTATCGTTATGGTTTTATGCATTTATTGCAGGACTAATCGGTGTTCTTATTTTGAGTGTGATTATCAGAATTGGACCACAGAGCGTTGGGGTGCTTGAAACTCCATCGGGAGTTAATAATGAAGAATTGCACACAGGATGGCACATTATTATGCCATGGAATAAAGTTCATATAATGGATAAAACTGTTTGGGTTTATACTTGTGCCAATGCAAATGATGATGGTACAAAACGTAATGCTGATGCTATTTGGGCACCTACAAAAGATGGTATTAAAATGGGATTTGATGTGTCTGTGTCATGGAAAATTAATCCTAACGAAGCAAGTTGGATTTATCAAAATGTAACTGAAAACGATGGTGGAATTAACGGAAGGTATATTTGGCTTGAAGATAATGTAATACGCGCAAAACTTAAATCGGCCATGGCGCTTGTAGTAAGCTTATTTACACCAATAGAAGTGTATAGTACAAAAAGAGAAAACATACAAAAGCTTGTTTTTCTGCGTATTGAAAAAGAACTGGCGGTGTATAAAATTATTCTCGATCAAATAGATTTGCGCGAAGTTTACTACAATCCGGAGTACGAAAAAGCAATCAATAATAAGAAATTGGCCGAACAGGAAGCTTTACGTTTGGTTGAAGTTACTAAACAAAAGGAAGAGCAACTGAAACAGGCTGAAATTGAAAAGAATATCGCTATTCAAAAAGCTGAAGGAGAAGCTAAAGCGCTTCAAATTAAGGGGAGTTCAATTAATGCTAATCCAAAAATTATTCAATTGGATTGGATAAATAAATGGGATGGAAAATTGCCTGTTTATCAGTTAGGCAGTAGTCAGGGAATTATTATGAATTTACCTTCGGATAAATAATAGCAGAAAAATTAATAGAAGAAAATAAAACCTTTTGGTTGATACTGTCAGTCAAAAGGTTTTATAGTATAATTTAATTTTTTATTTAAAAAACAATAATGCAATTTTTTAGTAAAAATCTTATTGTAAGCCCTCAATTTCCTCTAAATCATGCTGTGCTTCCTGTAATGATTTTTCCTTTTCCTGCATAAACTTGGTATCCTGAGTTACTTTGTCGCTCGTAAAAACTTCTTTGGCTAAAACAGCAAAAAAAAGTGTTACAGTAAATAGAACAAGTATTTTGGGTAATTTTACGGGTTTTTCTTTGCTGAAAAATACAGCAAGAAAAGCAAAAATTATTGCAGGAATTACCACAGTCAGCGCCAAAGTTCCCAGTGGTAAAATGGTGAGTATTATGCCGATTACCCCGAAAATAATACATAAAACTATAAATGTTTTTCTCATAATAAATTAAATACCTGAAGCATTTGTTAATAGTAACTGACCTGTACCTACAGGGATGCTGAATTTTACCTGACAGGGAATCTTTTTTGTATCTGCAGTAAGCCACATTAAATTCTTATCTTTACCTTTAAGCTTGTCGGTTTTCGCGCCAATGGATATTTTATAACACTCTTTTTTTCCAAGATTTCCTGCACTTACTATTTCTTTACCCATAAATTTAATTTGAACAGGGAATTCCTTTTCGTCAAAAACTATTGTGTAAGCAAGAATTTGACCGGGTTTTAATTTGCTGAAATCAACAGTGCGAAGTTTATAACCCAATGTTACAACATCAATTGTGTTCGATTTTATGGTGAAAGTGTTTTTAACTTCCGCTCTTTTTTTCTTTTGCCATGTGCTGCTAACTTTAGTGCCGGAAAAAATATATTTTTCGGTTTTGGTATAATTCCCTTCAAGAACATTTCTTTTGTACATTGATGGTTGTAGCGAAACAGGATTAACATAAGATTCGTAGAAATCTCTGATTTTGAAATAAGAGTCCCATTTTTTGTAAGTAGCTGCTTCAAGACTTAGATGCAGATAACTGTTTTTTGAAGTACTTACAGTACCCGTTTTCATTGTAACCTGTGCTATGTTTGTCATCAATCCGCTAATTTCGTACGAAGCTGCAAAAACAAGCGTTTCGCCTGATTTTATTTGTGATTGAAGTTGAAAAGCAAATAAATTTATGAATATAAAAACTATAGCTATTCTAAGCTTTATTGAAACGTTGAAATTCATTTTTTTGAATATTTAAGTATGAAAGTTGCGAGTTCGTAAACAAGAAAACAATAACAAGTTAAAAAAAACAAAGGAGAAGGAAATCCTGTAACCCTAAAACTCAGTTAAAATCTTTTGTAACTTGTAACTCGTAACTAAAAAATCTACGCTTCTCCACCTCCGAATCCCATTGGAACCGGAGGAATAAAATTATTCTCGTGAAGATTTATTTTGCCCATCTGTGCTTCGTATTTTGATACGTTTTCCTGCAATGCAAATAGCAGACGTTTAGCATGTTCGGGAGTCAGTATGACGCGCGATTTTACGTTTGCTTTAGGTGTGCCCGGCATAATTCGTATAAAATCGATTACAAATTCCGAACTGGAATGTGAAATTATCGCCAGATTTGAATAAATACCTTCGGCAATTTCAGGTGAAAGCTCAATGTTAAGTTGATTATTTTGTTGCTGATCCATAACTAAATTTTTTAAATTTGATTTACGATGCAAAGTTAATAATTAATTTTTCATTAAGTTCAAGTCGTTTATAGAAATCCATTTTTTCATATTTTTGATAAATATGAAAGATTTATCAAAACTAATTAAACTTTGTACTTTGAAAGATTGTTTCTGAATTATTAATTCTTTTTTTAAACAACTTTTAAAAATATAAATGTCATGAAAACACTGAAGTCCATTTTGTTAATTGTTTTTTTATCCGTGTTTCTTCCTGTTAAGGCTGAAAAAATTCAATTTTGTCAGGCGCTTATGAAAATTATTGAAAGTTCCGACAAAGAATTTGCTGATATAAAATTATCAGAAATAAAAAGTGAAACATTGGTTTCTAAGTATGGAACTTCTGTTGAAATTGCTGAAGCAACCGATTCATACATAACGAAAATTACTACCACAATGAAATATACTGCTGAATTCGGCAAATTTACATCGGAAGATGCAGCTAAAATCAAAATTAATGATATCAAAACTCAGCTTAGTAAATGTTTCAATACAATAGATTTTGTAAGCTATTATGAGCCATTATTTAAAACCTTTCACGTCGATTTAATAAGCAAAGGCGAAAAAGGTTTTCTTTATTATAATTCAGGATTACGTATGAAAAAATATGGCAATTCATATGAACTTGTGTTTGAATATGCTGCGGCAGAAAAAAAGGGGTATGGTTCAAATGCAACATTAGAGCCTGTTTATTCAGAATATATCAATATTGATAAACAGCAGAATACATCACAATTCAGTTTGGATATTAGAAAACTCATGGGTGATGCAAAAACAGCATTTGTAACCCATAAAGCAGAAGAAATAGATGCAGATTTCGCTTTCTTTACAAATTTTAAATCAAAATTTAATCCTACAGGTTTTTCAGAATGCTATATTGAGGACAGAGGCATGAATATTATCAACTTTGTAATTCCTGTTTCTTCAGGTATAACATTGGAGCAAGCTGAAAAATTACAGCAAGAATATATCGATAAATTGCAGTATGCTTTAGGCTCAAATTATGCTTATAATTTCTCGAGAGATGGTTATGTAATATCATTTGTAAACAAACTTCAACCTCAAAAGAAAATCGTATTAATAGTTTTTGATTACAACTCAGGAAACTATGATATGCAATTGCATATTATAGCCGACAGATAATGGAAATATTATTGTAATTTTGCCCTAATGACAATAAAAGGAGAATTAAAAAGATTACTTGGTGTTAATATTACCGGAGCAATACTTGGTTCGGTAATTATGTACTTTTGGATGCAAATACGTACGTTGCGCGGATTTAAGCCGTTTATAATTCTTTATTCTCTGTTGCTACTTTGGCTGATAGCTGATATAATTTATTGGATTTACAACGGTGTTCATCAAATTGATATAAATGAAAACAATTTTCAGATAACGAGAGGCAAAAGGAAAGAACGAATTGTTATTGAATACAATCAGATTACTGATATAAATATTCATAAGAAATTATCAAGAGTAAGTTTACAGATTTTACTTGAGAAGAAAACCATGAATATTCCCGGAATATTTACTTTTTATCCCGGTAAAAAAATATGGATTACAAGCGATGCATTCGATGATAAAGAATTTAATAAAATGTGTATTCTTCTAAAGAACAAGTACAACATGGTAATCGATACATTACAAATAAAATGAAAGTTAGTTTAAAAAACATCTCAAAAAAACCTTATCTGAATGTGCTCAGATAAGGTTTTTATTTAAATGATTATTACTTTTTTATTATTTTATGAAAACCACTTCCGTTTAGGCTTTCAGTTTTTATCAGATATATTCCCTGACGGTATTCCGATAAATTTATTTCTTCATTGTTTTCTACCGTTTTCAGTATTTTACCCTGTAAATCAAAAAGCGTAATTTTTTTAAGTTCTAATTGATTTGTAAAATAAACCATTCCATCAGTTATGGTTGGGTATGCAATGCAATCATTTTCATTTGCTTCAGTTTGTTTTAATGCACTTGGGAAATTAATTTGCTTGTCTGTAAATATAAGCAATTGACCGGGTTGTAGTTCAATTGGTGTGTTTGCGTAGCCAACATAATATATTTGTCCCGTTATTAAGTTATACCATGAGCCGGTTTTTGGAAAATTGGGGAATGCCGTTGTTTTATCATTGGCTTTGAAATTTCCTAAAACCACCACATTAAGATCATTGTGTGTAATAGATATTCGTCTTCCATTTTCCCAGTCGCTCATGCTCGTTTGCATTGAATATGTTCCTTCATTAAATACTTTCGGATACAATTTGCGTAAAGAAATAATTTTAGAACTTGCATCGTAAGCTGCTTTGCGGTGGGCGAGGTTCAGATAGCTCCATGCTGCCGGTTTTGAACTTGTACGACCGCCAAGTGAGTTAATTGAATAATCGTATCCCATTTCACCGAATTGCCAAATCATTTTTGGTCCGGGCATTAAAGTGGTAAATGCTATATTCAAAGGTACTCGACTTATTCTGTAAATTGAATCAGTTGAAACATTCCCTATCCCATAAGTTTTTGCCCTGAAAAAATTCCGCTCTTCATCATGGCTTTCAGCGTATCCAACCCAACGACGGGGTGTGCTGTTAAGACCTCCAAAGTCGCTATCGGATTGATAACCCATGGCAGCCTGCGAAAATGCATTGTTTACGTTTCGCCATAAAAACATTCCTCTATTGGCAAGTTCTAACTCTTCATTGTAGGTGCAGAAATGTTCGAGAATAAACATTACATCGTTTTTTGCTGCTTTTGCCGCATTGTAATATTCTGTAAGTATGTCGATGCGAGACTGGTCATAGTTCGATGCCGTTGATTCACTACTCTGATTTTGTGTAAATCCTTTTGTTAAATCAAGTCTGTAACCATCAATTTTATATTCATTTATCCAGTACTGAACCATACGTTTAAACATATCTTTTGTGCCACTATAACTGTGATTGTAATCATGGAAAACACTGTATGGATGTGGTGCATCAACATTAAAATATGGATTTTCTGAAGATGTTTTGCTTAATGTGCTGTTCCACCACAATTTAGCATAAGGGTGCAAGCCTGTTGAATGATTCAGAACAATATCAAGAATTACGGCAATACCACGTTTATGACATTCATCAATAAATTTTTTGTACATATCAGGAGTTCCATAAGCTTTGTCGGGTGCAAAATAATGGTTTGGATTATAACCCCAGCTATTATTTCCATCAAATTCCTGAATTGGCATCAATTCAACAGCGGTAATACCAAGATTTTTTAAATAATCAAGTTTTTCAATAGCTGCTTCTATCGATTTTTCATTAGTGAAATCCCGTAAAATAAGCTCGTATATTACCATATTTTCACGGTTAGGAGTAGTAAATGATGGAACTTCCCAGTTGTATGCCGGTTTCGCTGTTTGTAATGTGGCAACTAATCCTTCGGTTTTTCCTTCTGGATAGGGTTTGAGATTCGGATAAATCATATATTTTTCATTTATCCATTTATCATTCCAGGGGTCAAGTACAAGTTCGGTAAACGGATCGCTGATTCGAATGTTGCCATCAACCAAATATTGATATGAATATATTTTTCCGGGTGTAAGGTCCGAAATTGTTAACCACCAGTATTCTCCATCTTTTTTCATTTGAAAGGCGTTAAGTATCGACCAGTCGTTAAATTCACCTATTACATATACATTTGATTTGTTTGGCGCATGTAAAACAAGTGTAACTGTTGAATTGTCGATGTAATTAATGCCTGTTTTAACACCGGTTGGTCGTGGTTGGCTGACAACCGGTTTTGGAACATTAATTTTAATAGTATCATAAACCGTGGTAGAATTAGCTGTAGCCGAAGCTATTAACATATAATCACCCTGAGTTGTAAAAGTATGGCTGTAACTGAGCGATGTGGCTGCATTTGCTGTTTTTACACTGTTGTTATCTAAAAGTAAATTTAGATTCGCTGAAATTGTGGAAGCTACCGAAAAATCTATTGTCGTACCCGGAGCTACACTTTGATTTCCTATAGGCGCGGTAAATTTCACATTAAGCCCGGTTTTAAAAACCGGAATGAAAATATCGGCTCCACCAACATCTTTACCTTCTTTTGATTTGTCAGCGCTACGGAAAACAAAACATAACTTCGTAACTTTTTCGCCTGAAGATGATGAAATTCCATAATAAGTATTCATGTTTGGCGCAATAAACAATTTCCACTTGTTGTTGCCAAGCGAAGTAAGTTTATATTTCGATGAATTGTCGCCCCATGTAGGCGCATATTTCCATGTTGATGGCGAAAGGCTGGTGAAAACTCCGGTATGAGCATAAACATCGCCGGTAAAATCTTTTAATCCTGCCGTGCCTTGAGTAGCATCGAAAATCACCTCAATTGCACTGTTGTAATCTTCTGTGATTATTGCCGGATTTGTGGTTACAATTTGTGCCTGGCTGAACACTGCAAAAAATATTGTCAGAAAAATAAAGAGTGTTTTTTTCATTTTTTTTGAAGTTGTGTCTTTGTTGATATTAATTCTTATCCATGATAAATTTCGAAACAAAGGTATAAAGTTTTTTTTTGCTCACTGCTATGTTTAATGCAATAAATGCATTTTCTTTCGCAAACGTTTGCAAAATTGCATCGCTGTATATTTGCTTTATTTGTTTTTTAAGTATTAACATTTCAATATCTTTGAAATGTTTTACTCATAATATTTATAAATGATGAAAAAAATATTAATCCTTATTGTCACAGGTTTTTTGATGGTGCCCCAAAGTTATAGTCAAACACCATTTAACAAACCACCCGCATGGGCAAAAGATGTAATCTGGTATCAGATATTTGTAGAGCGGTTTTCGAATGGCGATGTTACCAATGATCCATATCCCGCGGTAATGAATGTGCCCGATATGAAGATTTTTACTCCCGAAAACTGGAAAATAACACCATGGACAACTGATTGGTTTGGTAAAGACGAATGGATGAAAGGTTCTAAAGAAAGTTTCAGCGATTTATTGCAATTTCGCCGTTACGGTGGCGATTTGATGGGTGTTTTAAATAAACTCGATTATTTACAGGATTTGGGTATTACAGCAATATATTTTAATCCACTGAACGATGCGCCATCATTGCATAAATACGATGCTCGTTATTACCACCATATCGATGTTAATTTTGGCCCCGACCCTGAAGGTGATTTGCGGATTATTCAGTCCGAAAATCCAGCCGATCCCAAAACGTGGCAATGGACATCGGCAGATAAATTATTTCTGAAAATTGTGGACGAATGTCATAAACGCGACATTAAGGTAATCCTGGATTTTTCATGGAATCATACAGGGACTTTATTTTGGGCATGGCAGGATATTCTTAAAAATCAAAGTAAATCAGTTTTTAAAGATTGGTACAACATAAATACTTTTGATAACCCTGAAACACCCGAAAACGAATTTTCATATTCCGGCTGGTATGGAAATGCCTATATGCCTGAGTTCAAAAAAATTGATTTAAAGGGTGAAAGAATCAACGGCATTCCTTATGAAGGTAATATGCCCGAAGGTGTGAAAAATCATGTTTTTGAAGTTACGCGTCGATGGCTTGCACCCGATGGAGATACTTCAAAAGGAATAGATGGTTTCAGACTTGATGTAGCGGAGCAAATAGGTTTACAATTTTGGCGTGATTACCGTAAATTTGTACGTTCGGTAAAACAAGATGCATATCTTGTGGGTGAAATTTGGTGGGAGAAGTGGCCTGATAAACTAATGAATCCTGCACCTTACTTACAGGGCGATGTGTTCGATGCTGTAATGTTTTATCAGGTTTATAAACCAGCTCGTTATTTTTTTGCTGATACAGGAATTCCTTTTGATGCAAAAATGCTAAAGGACAGTATGCAGAAAGAGTGGGGGCGTGTGCCCGAAGATAATTTATACGCAATGATGAATGTTTCTTCCTCGCACGATACGCCGCGTTTATTGAGCGATTTTTTCAATAATGGAAAGTATAAATATCTTGTTTCGCCAAACGACAATCCTGATTATAAAACCGGAAAGCCTGATTTGGAAACTTACAGAAGACTTCGATTGTATTTGATTCATTTATTTACCAATATTGGAGCGCCCCAAATTTGGAATGGCGAGGAAATGGGGATGTGGGGCGCCGACGATCCTTTTCCGAGAAAACCACTTTGGTGGAGCAAATTAAAATTCGAAAAAGAAAACCGCAATAATGTAAAAGATATGAAACCTGTTTATGATAAGGTTGGTTTCGATAAAAATCAATTCTCATTTTATAAAAAGCTGATTGAAATTCGTAAATCAAATAAAGTGCTGATTGATGGTATGTTCGAATTTATTACTGCCGAAAACAAATTGTTAATTTATAAACGCTATAACCACTCCGATGAATTAATTGTGGTATTGAATGCAGGAACAGAAACTGAAACTGCAATACTTTCTGCAAATAATTATTTTGATTTGTTGTCAGGAAAAATCCTTAAAGTAAACAAAATCAGATTGAAACCACTTAGTGGAATGATTTTAAAACCATTGTAAGCGAAAATAAATTTCAATAATATTGTCATAACCGAAAAAAGAATGTATCTTTGCACCCGCTAAAACCACAATGCGGCTGTGGCGTAATTGGTAGCCGCGCCAGACTTAGGATCTGGTGCCGAGAGGCGTGGGGGTTCGAGTCCCTTCAGCCGCACAAAATAACAGATGAGTTCTTCGGATTCATCTGTTTTTTGTTTGTATTATGTAAATTTGCAGCATCAAAAAAATCATGTTTATTAAACCTGTAGTATAATGAATAATTCTCACGATATTAGAATGTCCGTTGTAAAAGCGCTGGGGATTATTTTTGTAGTAATGGCACATTGTTCTTATCACACTCCATTTTACAAATTTGTGCATGGTTATAATGTCGTTTTTTTCTTTTTTTTGTCAGGTTATTTTTTTAAAGATAAATATCTAAATACTCCATTCGTATTTATAAAAAGTAAAATTAAAAGGTTGTATTTTCCATGGGTAAAATATGGAATTACATTTGTGTTGTTACATAATTTGTTTCTAAACCTGCATATTTTACATTATAATATTAATACTCATAAATACATTGATACCTATAGTTTCTCGGAAATACTATCAAAATCGTTTCAGGTATTATTGTTTTTCAGGTGGAAAGAAGTATTGTTAGCCCCTTTATGGTTTTTATTTGGTCTTTTTTCAGGAATAATCGTTCTTTATACAATTAGTTTTATACTGTATAAAATTTTCCCAAAAAAAATTGAATTGTTAAGATTCATAGCAATTCTTTTAGTAATGGTTACCGGATTTACAGGGGCTATTTTTTTTCCAGAATATAACTTGATAAACAGGACTTTAGTTATTGCCGGTTTGATTTATACAGGCAAATTATATGGATTATATGAACAAAAGATTCCAAAGAGTATTTTCATTGCTATAACTTTGTTTCTTCTCTATACTATTTCAACTTACCTTTCAAATGATATAAATGTTGGAGCTATGAGATTTGATAATCCTTTTGTTTTTTTAATTACATCAATCGCTGGTTTTTATTGGTTATTATATTTATCTGAATATTTGGCTAAAAGTGATTCTTTAATTGTGAAGTTGCTTAATATTATAGGTGAAAATACTCTTACGATCATGGCATTGCATTATCTTGCATTCAAATTAGTAAATCTTCTGCAAATTGCAATTTACAATTATCCTGTAAAATATCTTGCATACTATCCTGTAATTCCTTTTAAAACAGCGTATTGGTGGGTTGTTTATACTATTGTCGGAATATTAGTTCCGCTTTTATTGGCAATAATTTATGACAAAACAAAGTGTTTTTTAGTTTCCAGTTCAAAAAGCTTTTTCAGGACAAGCAAGGAAAGGGAAATTCATTAACTATTCATTCCAGTTTTTAAACGTAAAGCTTTCATTTTCTTTATCGGTTTTCACGTGACGTTTTATTTTCTCGAAACCAAGTTTCCAAAGCCTGATTATCAAATAAATAAAAGATGCAATCAGAATGACAAGAAAAACTGGTTGATCAACTGCATAACCTGAAACGAAAAGAATAAAATCGTAAAAACCATGAAAAAGAAATGGGTAAAGCAATGCTTTGGTTAGATATGTGTTTTTTGATACGGGTGATCCAAAACGTGCCAATGACAAATAATATCCCATTATCACTCCAAAAAATCCATGTCCCGGCACTGCAAGAACAGCTCTAACGCCTGCTACGCCAAATCCGCCTTCCATTACGTACAACACATTTTCTATCAGAGCAAAACCGAGCGAAACAAATACTGCATAAACAATCCCATCGAAATGTTGGTTAAAATCCTTCAACTTCCAAACCATGAAGTACAGAACAATAAATTTGGAAAGTTCTTCGGCAAGCGATGCAGATAAAAAAGCGGTAAATAGTTCGTTTCCGTATCGAAAGTAAAAAAAAGGTTTTAAAAAACCAAGCGGAATGTTAATAAGTAAGGTGAAAATTACAGCAATTGCGCCACCGCCAAGACATCTTAATAATATCTTGAAGGGTTCTTTATGAGTATCGTTGCGATAAATTAAATACAGAAAAATTATTACCGGCGAAATGGCTGCTAAAATGAGGTACATTAAAATTTTATTGTTTGAGGATTTGTTACTATCAACGTTATTCCTGTCTGGATTTAAGTTTAACTTTCCCAAAGTTCTGTAACTTTGGAAAAGTTCCGCTTTACTAACTATTGATGTTCTGGTCTTAATAAGTCATTTACTGTTTTTACGGGATTAAATGTTTCAAGTGGAACTTCTACAAATACTGTATTCCAATCGCTCATAGCTCCATTCCACAAGCCCGGTAATTCAAGCGCTTTCAGTTCTCTGCCACTTTTTGATTTTGACGAAATAAAACCGGTTTTTTTATCCACATATTTCAGCAAATCGAACTTTTCGCTTTTATAATTGCGAATACCGCAAACTAAATCCACTGGATTGAAATGTGTGGATTGCATCATTTTTTCTTTTTCTACAGGGTCTGAAAGATTAATTTGTGAGCTTTCGAGAATTTGTAGTGAAACTGTGCCATCTGAATTAACAGTAAGAAACGGTCCTCCGCCCGGCTCGCCGGTATTTTTAACCATACCACACACTCTTATGGGTCGGTTTAGTTTTTTTATCAGATAATTGTGCAATTCCTTCCCTTTTAGTTTTCTGTCGGGCAGGTTAAAAAGTTCTTTTTCGCAAAATGCCGCAATTTCTTCCAATCGTTCATTGCTTATTTCGTTGTTTTCAAGTTCTTTCAGATACGCGAATGATTGATGCTGAAGTTTTACCAATAATCCCGCGATAACTTTTTTGTAAGTTATTGTGGTTTCTTTTAGTTTGTCGGGAACAATATTGTCGATGTTTTTAATGAAAATTACATCAGCTTCAAGGTCGTTCAGGTTTTCGATAAGCGCTCCATGTCCACCCGGACGGAAAACAAGTTCACCGTTTTCGCGGAAAGGTTCATTTTCGTGGTCGGCAGCAATAGTATCGGTCGAAGGTTTTTGTTCCGAAAACGAAATATTGTATTTTACCCCCAATTTTTTCTCGTAAGTTTCCTTAATTACTGATACTAACTTCTCAAAAAGTCCACGATGTTCCGCTGAAACCGTAAAGTGAATTTTTACAATTTTATTATGGTCGGCAGCATACATTGCACCTTCTGCCAAATGTTCTTCGAGCGGTGTGCGGTTGCCATCGGAATATGCATGAAACAGCAGCAATCCTTTGGGCAAATTTCCATAATTCATTCCTTCGTGAGTTAGCATTTGGTTAATGATTTTCTTGTATTCGCCATGGCTAATAAGTTCCTCAACATTGTTACCTGTGTTTTGTTTACACACTTCGGAAAGCTTGGTGTAAAAAGCAAATTTTTGAATATCGCTGAAAAACTTGATTTCTGCCTGTTTTGATGGCACTTCGGATGCACCGTCGGTAAACTCAAACAAATCTTTAAACATACGGCTTGCTGCGCCCGAAGCTGGTACAAATTTCAAAACATCTATGCCGGCTGAAAGCGCCTTATTCCAATTATCAACCATTGAAGTTATTTCATCGGAATTTAAAACTACAATTCCACTTGCGGGAGTAGCCGGTTTTACAATTTTCAGATACGGAAAGCCTTTTACAAACGAACTTAACTGCTCTTCAATTTGTACTTGGGATATTCCTTTCTTTTGAAGCAATGAAGAATCTGAATTGTTTAGCATGTGATAATAGTTTTAGAGATTTATTTACGATTACTTTTTTACAAAGATAGTTTTTTTCTCTCTGACGTTAATAAATTATCTTTCAATTTTTTCAGCATTTTTTTTGAAATCTTATATAGCGCTTTTTCAGAAATAGATGTTATATTTGATAGTCAAAAACTCTACATATTTGTGTCAGATTTTGCACATTTACTACAAATTATTGATATAATTTTGCAATGATGAATTATTGTGTGAAAAACCAATCTTGTCGAACTTAAAATTTACCAATTCAAACATGAATCAAATCAAAATGAAATTTATGCTTAAACAAAGTATCATTATAGCGATACTTTTATTTAGCTTTTTTACGGGAACGGTTTATGCTCAGGTACGAACCGTAACCGGAGTAGTAAAAGACCAAACCGGCGAAGCAATAATCGGAGCCAATATTTTGGTAAAAGGAACCAGTATAGGAACTGTTACCGATTTCAATGGTGCTTATCGAATAGAAGTACCTGCCAATTCACGCGTATTGGTGTTTTCTTATGTAGGAATGAAATCGCAGGAATTAAACATCAGTGGAAATGTTATGAATGTTACACTTGCAGATGATACAAAACTTTTAGATGAAGTTGTGGCAATTGGATATGGAACAGCCCGTAGACGCGATGTTACAGGTCCGGTTTCATCAGTAAAAGCCGATGCAATTACTGCAATTCCGGTAGCATCGCCTGTTGAGGCTATTACTGGTAAACTTGCAGGTGTGCAGGTAACTACTACCGAAGGTTCTCCTGACGCAGAAGTTAAAATTCGTGTGCGTGGAGGTGGATCTATCACAGGTGATAACAAACCGTTGTTTATTGTGGATGGTTTTCCGGTAAACTCAATAAGCGATATTTCACCAAGCGATATTGAATCTATCGACGTGCTAAAAGATGCATCTTCGGGGGCAATTTATGGATCACGTGGCGCTAATGGTGTTGTTATTGTTACTACAAAATCAGGAAAAGAAGGAAAAGTATCGGTAAGTTACAATGCATACACAGGTTATAAGAAAATTGCCCGTACGCTCGATGTACTTACTGCTTATGATTATGCGAAATGGCAATATGAACTTTCGATGCTTAAAAACAATGATAGTCCGGATAGTTATGAAAAGTTCTTTGGTGCTTACGAAGATATTGATTTATACAATAATATTCCTGTTAACGATTGGCAAAATCTTGTATTTGGACGTACAGGTACTACTTTTAACCATAATTTGAGCATTAATGGTGGAACAGCAACCAGTAAATTTACTTTTAGTTACAATCATCTAAAAGAAAAAGCTATTATGCAAATGTCAGGTTTCAAACGCGATAACCTGAACTTTAAATACACCAATAAACCTGTAAAAAATGTTACTCTCGATTTCTCTGCCCGTTATTCCGGAACAAATATTACCGGTGGTGGAGCAAATGAGCAAAAAGAAGTATCAAGTGCCGATTCGCGTTTGAAACATGCTATGATTTATACTCCTTTCCCAATTAAAGATCTTACTGCCGATGCAGGAGCTTCGGATGATACTGAAGTTGGTAATTTATATAATCCGCTTGTAAATATTTCTGATAACGATAGAGTTCAAAACCGTCAGAATTATAACCTTGCCGGAGCATTTACATGGGAATTGTATAAAAATCTTCGTTTAAAAATGGAATTGGGTTACGATGATTATCGGAATAATGATAGTCGTTATTACGGACTTACAACATATTATATTAAAAATGTTCCCGCGAGCGAAAATCAGAATTTACCGGCTGTTATTCTTACAAATGATGCCAGAAATTCAATTCGTACAACCAACACAATAAACTATGACTTCAAAAGTTTGATTACAAATAAAGATCACAGTTTAAATACCATGATTGGTCAGGAATATATCAATACACAATCCCAATCGCTCACTACTGTAGTTCATGGTTTTCCTGCCGGATTTAATTCGGATGCTGCTTACAGGCTTACTACACAGGGGAAAGCTTATTCTATCGATAATTTCTTTGCACCTGATGATATTTTACTTTCATTCTTCGGACGTGCCAATTACGATTATAAAGGAAAGTATCTTGTAACAGCTACTTTCCGTGCCGATGGTTCTAGTAAATTTTCGAGAGGAAATCGATGGGGATATTTCCCTTCTGGCGCTTTTGCCTGGCGAGCCTCATCCGAAGAATTTATGGCAGGCTCAAAAGACTGGCTCGATGATTTGAAAATTCGTTTAAGCGTAGGAACTGCAGGTAACAACAATATTCCTTCAGGACAAATGGCGCAAACATATCGTTCAAGCTCTACTTCGTGGATTAATGGTTATACATCGTTTTGGGCGCCATCAAAAGTTATGGCAAATCCCGATTTGAAATGGGAAACTACAGTTACACGAAATCTTGGTATTGATTTTACTCTGCTCCGTAGCAAATTAAGCGGAACTGTGGATATGTACTTCAATACTACAAAGGATTTGTTGATTAACTTCCTTACTTCCGGTACGGGTTACGATTCTCAATATCGAAATATGGGAGAAACACAAAATAAAGGTTTGGAGTTATCTTTAAACTGGGTAGCCATTGAGAAAAAAGATTACGGTTTGAGTTTTAGTGCCAATATTGGTTTTAATAAAAATAGAATTAATTCGCTTGGATTGATGGATGACTTTGGATGGTCAAGCGGCTGGGCTTCAACTGAAATAGGCTGGGATTATTGGATTGCTAAAGGCGGTTCGGTTGGTGAAATGTGGGGCTATAAAAGCGCCGGACGATATGAGGTTTCAGATTTTCATGGATACGATGCTACCTCAAAAAAATGGATTTTAAAAGATGGTGTTGTGGACAGTTCCCCTGTTATTGGTACTCTTCGTCCCGGTTCAATGAAATTGCAGGACTTAACAGGTGATAATTTGGTTGGTGGTATGGAAGACAGAACCATAATAGGCGATGCCAATCCATTGCATACCGGTGGTTTTACACTTAACGGTAGAGTTAAAGATTTTGATTTAACCGCGAATTTCAACTGGAGTTTTGGTAACGATGTTTACAACGCTAATAAAGTTGAATATACTTCCACCAGTAAATATCAGTATAGAAATATGACAACAGAAATGCAGGATGGAATCCGCTGGACTAATCTGAAAGCAGATGGAACAATTAGCAACGATCCTGAAGAACTTGCTGCAATGAATGCTAATACAAATTTATGGTCGCCATATATGGCACGTTATATTTTCTCCGATTGGGCTGTTGAAGATGCTTCGTTTTTGCGTTTGAATACACTGAGTTTAGGTTACAGCATTCCAAAATCGGTTTTATCAAAAGTGAAAATTCAGCGCCTGCGCGTTTATGCTACTGCATATAATATATTTGTACTAACAAATTATTCAGGTTTTGATCCTGAAGTTTCAACACGCAGACAAACTACTCTTACACCGGGTGTTGATTATTCGGCGTATCCGAAAAGCCGTCAGCTTGTGTTTGGTTTAAATCTTAATTTCTAACCTCAAAAAACTGAAAACAATGAATAATATAAAATTTATAATACTATCAATTTTAATTCTTGCAGGCTTTCTTTCATCGTGCGAAAGTTTGCTTGATGCACCAACGAAATCGTCGATGGACGAACAAGTGATTTTCTCAACTCCTGTACTTGCCGAAAGCGCACTTATGGGAATTCATCAATCTCTCTCGGAAACTAACTCGTATCGTGGACGTTTTATTCCGTTTTATGGATTGAATTCCGATATTGAAATATATAACTCATCGGAGAATACAACCGACGACCGGGCGTGGCTCACTGCTTACGATCCGCGTGTGAATAGCATTCAGATGAATACTGATAATAATGCATGGGCAAAAATGTACGAAGGAATTGAACGTGCAAATCTTGCAATCAGAGGTTTGCGTAATTTCGGCAATGTTGGCAGCAATGCGCAACTCGCTCAGATTCTTGGCGAAGCCCTCACACTCCGTGCAATGATTTATTATGATTTGATTAAAGCATGGGGCGATGTTCCGGCACGTTTTGAACCTCTTACCACTGCAACACTTTATATACCCCGCACCGACCGAGATTCAATTTTTAAATTGTTACTTACCGATCTCGAAGAAGCTGAAAATTTAGTACCCTGGCCTAACGAAAGTCGTGTAACTTCAACGGTTGAAAGGGTGAATAAATCGTTTGTGAAAAGTATGTACGCAAGAATTGCATTGGCTGCCGCCGGATATTCACAACGTGCCGATGGTACAATCCGCCTGAGCAATGATCCTGAACTTTCGAAAGATGTGCTGTATCCGAAAGTAAAAAAACATTTGGTTGAAGTTATCGAAAGTAATACAAACAAACTTGGCACTTTCGAACAAAATTTCAGAAATCTTTGTCTTGAGCGTATTGCAGCAGGACAAGAATCAATTTATGAATTACCTTTTGCCGAAGGACGCGGACGTGTGCTTTATACTTTTGGTGTAAGGCATACCACAGTTGATAAATATACGCAGCAAGCACAAGGTGGAAACAATGGTCCGCTTCCAACGCTTTTTTACGATTACGACAAAGATGATGTACGCCGCGATGTTACTTGTGTTCCTTACGAATGGACAAATGGCGTTCAAATTCCGCGTCAGTTGAAATCGTGGTGCTTTGGTAAATTGCGTTACGAGTGGATGACCCGCGTGGTTACATCAACAAACGATGATGGAATTAACTGGCAGGTTATGCGTTTGGCTGATGTTTACCTGATGGCTGCGGAAGTTATCAATTATCTCGAAGGTCCCGCTTCAGCTGCACCTTATCTGAAAGCTGTACGCGAAAGAGCATTCGCAGGTAATGCAGATAAAGTTAATGCATTCATGACACAAGCAACAGCAAGTAAAGAAGCATTTTTTAACGCCATAGTTGACGAACGTGCATTTGAATTTGCAGGAGAAATGCTACGTAAAGCAGATTTAATTCGCTGGAATTTGCTCAAAACCAAATTAACGGAAGCACGCGATAAAATGGTTCGTCTATCGGAACGTAGTGGTGAATATGCCGATTATCCTGAAAAAATCTATTTTAAAACTCTTGCCAACGGAGAAACACTTGAAATATATGGACTCGAAAAAGGACATTCCGATGCTTATGGAAAAGAAAATTATCCTTCTAACAAAGGCTGGTTTATAAGCAATGGAGTTCCAACGCTTACTACTGAGAAAATTAATTCACTTTATCTCAGAGATCCTGATACCCGCCAACACTGGCCAATATGGCAGGTTTTTCTTGATGCAAGCAATTATACGCTGGTGAATTATTCGTGGTTTAATACTTCATCTAACTAATTATTAATCAAAAATTAAATTATTCAGAATATGAACAAGTTTTTGAAAAAATATCGGATTCTTTTTATCATCTTTGCTATTGTATCGGTTTATTCCTGCGATGATAATCTGACTGAAATAACCGATTTTGAAACCGACAGACTTTTTCGTCCGATTGGTTTTAAGGCTACAATGAATAAAACCGAGGTTACTTTTGAGTGGGTTACGGTTGATGGCGCTGTGGATTATACACTCGATATAAGTCCCGATTCATTATTTACTACAATTCCGGTAAGTATAACTACTTCAGCTAATAAGTATGTTACTGAACTTGCAGGGTCAACTAAATATTTTGCACGTGTAAAGGCAAATGCCACTGATGCCACAAAAACTTCGGGTTTCAATGCAAGGCTAAGTTTTACTACTCCTTCTGAAAATCTTTTCACAGGTTACGTGTCAACCATGATAGCCATGAATACAATTGAAGTAAAATGGTTGCCTAATGCAAATGCTACAAAACTCAGACTATCCGTAGAGGAAGGAGAGTCTAAATACTACGATATAACTTCTGACGAAGCATCCGAAGGAAAAAAAATTATCGGTTCGTTATCAAATGCCAAATATAAAGTGGAGTTGATGAACGGCGAATATGTTCGTGGTAACGTTAATGTACTGGTTGAGGGTGATGTGCTTGTATCAGCCGGACAAACACTTTCGGCTGCAATTTCTGCTGCTACAGATGGTCAGGTGCTGTTACTTGAACCAGGTGTACTTTATCAAACAGGCTCAGGAACTTACCGTTTTGATAAAAATTTAAAGATTAGAGGTATAACTTCCTATAATCTGCCTGTTTTGGCAATGACTGCCGGCACTCCAACGGCTACCTCAAGTATGTTCGGTTTTACTGAAGGTTCCACATTTAATTATTTGAAATTTGAAAATATTGATTTTAGTGGATATTGCGATAATGATGTGAGTGCCGTTAAAGTTGGTTATCTGTTTAATAATAATACTTTGACAAATGTAGGTGAAGTAAGTTTCACAAATTGTATTTTACGTAACTTTTCAAATACACCTTTCCGTGTTCAGGGAGGTAAATATCAGGTAATAGAAAAACTTAAGTTCGATAAATGTACAATTTTTGATATTGGTTTTGGAAGTACTTATGCTATTGTAAACAGTAATTCAGCCGACTTTGTCAACGATATTGAATTCAATAGCTGTACTGTTTATAATTTTAAAGGTTCGCTGGTACTCAGGCAAACACAGAGTTTCAAAAAAATTACCATTAAAAATTGTAATATCAATCAGGCGGTAATGGAAACAGCTTCAACTCGTTTGCTTATCGATACAAACAATGCCTCTTGTATTGGCGATGGTATTTTTATCGAAAAAAATATTTTTGGAAGTTCGGGTGAAAAAGCAGCCGGAGTTCGAAAGACTTCACCTGATGGGGCATTAGTTGTTTCCGGAAATTATTACACAACCGATTTTATTGATCAGAATCCTGTAGGAGATGTAAATTACTCGCAAAAATCTAAAATGACGGCTTATCCCAAATTATCGACAGATTTGTGGAACAACCCGCTAAACGGAGATTTTAGTTTTAAAGATGTTAACTTTGCCGGACGAGGTACTGCGGGCGATTTACGCTGGAAATAAATTTCATCAAATTATAAAATAAGAGGTCGGCATTTATAACCGACCTCTTGTTTTACAATATATTTCATGAAAAATTCGATTGAATTTTTGAAAAGGTATTTTTTATCCTTTTATATCAACAATTTTTTATCTTACAATTACACTCGAACTGAAGTGATCACTTTTGCTTACGCTTGCCGGGCTGCCTTCGCAAATTATTTCGCTTGCACCACTCGCATTTGCATCTACACTTATTAAAGCAAAAACCTTTGCTTTGCTCGCTCCCGATGAACGAACATTTACTTCATCAGCTTTAAAATCAAAGGCATCAATTTTACTTGCACCTGAAATATCGTAACGTGCTGTTTTTGTTTTTCCATAAACTTTTGCCGATGAGGCGCCGCTGATGTAAAAGTCACTCATTTCTTTTACTATCATGTTCATGTCAGCTTTACTTGCACCGGTGAGTTCTAATTTTAAAGCTGATGTTCTCAAGGTATCTTCGGTAATAAATTTTGAAGCTCCGCTAATATTGATTTTAAAAATTGAATCCTGATTAATATAAGCTCTTATTTCGTGGTTGTTGAAAGTGTTTTCAGTGTAAATTCTCAGTTTGCCGTCTCTAACAGTTGTTACAATTCTATCCAGTAACTTTTCAGGCGCATTAATTATTAAATGCTGAGTGCTATCCTGTGTAAATACAACTTTTACGTTTCCTGAAACATCAATTTGGTTGAAATAATCTACAGTTCTTGTTTGGTCAATACGCGGAGAATTGTAATCGTCGAAATCAAAAGTAAACCCGTTATTATGATTGCGCCAAGTTATTACTGTTTTTGCTCCTACGCTGTAAAACATGAATAAGCCTGCAAGCCATAAAATCAGTATAACCAACGAAGTTGTTTTTGAAAAATCGCGTTTGCCTGATATTAATCGAACAATCCAGTAAATGAGCATAAAAACGGGGCAACCCACAATAAGTAAAAGTGAAATTATGAGTAGAACTATTTTTTCAGGGGTTAATACACTCCATTCTCCTGTAATTTCAGGGTAGAAGCCGTTAATTAATGCGGGTTCGAAAATCAATACCAGCAAACCGATAATCAAAGCTCCAAGCACTATTACACCTGCAAAGCCAAGAATACCGCCGAATATGCTGAAAATTACCTTAAAAAATCCGCGCATAAAATCAACGAATTTATCGCCAAAAGTGGATACGTTTTGTTTGAATTTCTCGCTTTCCACAAATTTTTTTACGTTTTTCACTTCTTCCTTAATATTTTCTACAGTAACATCTTCGCCCTGCATTTCAAGGCGATGTGCAGCAGTAGTTGCTTTTGGAGCAATAATCCAAACTAATAAATACACCCAAACTAAATTAAATCCGGTAAGGAAAGTCAGCAGGATTGTAAAAATGCGTACCCATGTTACATCCCACGAAAAATAGGCTGCTACTCCGGCGCAAACGCCTCCGAGAATTGCGTTATCAGGGTCGCGATAGTAGTGTTTCGATTTTCTTTTTTCTGATTTTTGGTACGAATTGTTAGTCTCGGATTGTTCTTCTTCGCTTGAATACTGATTTGGCGAACCAAGAATGTTAATAATATCCTGAACATCTTCAATATTTACTACAGTTTTGTTCTTCTGTAGTTTTTCACTGAAAAGTTCAGCTACACGTGCCTCAATATCGGCCATAACTTCACGTTTCTCATCTTCGGATAAATGTTTTTCTACGTCCGAAAGATATCCGTGCAACAATTCATAAGCATCGTCGTCGATATGAAAAACGATGTTGTTCAGATTGATGGTCAATGTTTTTTTCATTTTGTATGATGTTTTTTTGTTGATTTTAAAAATTTTAATTTGATTTTTTGAGACTTTTTACAATAGTAATTATTCCTTAGTTTTAATTTTTTCTACTACCTGATTTATTTCGTTCCACGCATCTTCAAGTTCTTCGAGAAATTTCTCGCCCAAACTTGTCATATTATAGTATTTGCGGGGCGGACCCTGAGTGGATTCTTCCCAGCGATAATCGAGTAACTCGCTGTTTTTAAGTCTTGTAAGCAGTGGGTATAATGTCCCTTCCACAACAATTAATTTTGCGTCTTTCAACTCCGAAATTATATCCGAAGCATACGCAGGTTTTTTTCTCAGTATAAGCAATATGCAATACTCAAGATAACCTTTTCGCATTTGCGATTTAATATTGTCTGCATTCATTTTGTTATATATTTTTATTACGCTT
>CAYONE010000077.1:0-22205 GCA_964405245.1 uncultured Paludibacter sp. | reverse complement strand
AGAATTGCAAAAATCAGGACATTCGCACCGAACTCTTAAATTCAGTAGGAGTGAAGCCGGTAGTTTTCTTGAAGAAATTATTGAAATGCGCCGATTCGTCGAAACCAAGTTCGTAAGCCAGTTCTTTCCCGGAAAGATTTGAAAATATTAAAGAACGCTTGGCTTCAGTAGCTAATTTACTCTGAATGTGTTCTTTTGCTGTTTTTCCGGTAATGTTTTTAACTGTTTTGTTTAAATAGTCAGCGGTAACGGCAAGCATATCGGCATAGTCCGAAACTTTATGTTTTTTAATGTAGTGTTCGTTTAATAATTGTTTGAACGACCTTAGCAAATGATTTGTAGTTTCAACAAACTGCGGATTATTTTCCTTCACAAGTGAGCAATGATTATTGCTCTGAATCAGAAAAAGTTTCATTAGCGAACCCAGCGCATCGTTTGTATAATTTACGAGCGATGCTGAAAAATGTTTCATTTGCTCAATCAGGCTTTTATAAACAGCCATTTGCGTTTGATTGAGTGGGAGAGGAGGCGATTGACCATAATCGTTGAAAAGATAAATATCATTAATCAGTTTATCAGAAATGGAATTTGTTACAAGAAATTCATCGGTAAAAGCCAATACCCAACCCTTAGGCTCTTCGCTCGGAATAAGTTGATGCATTTGTCCCGGAAGTATAAAATATACAGTTTGATTCTCCAAATCATACTTGTGAAAATCAACATAATGTACTCCTTTTCCCTTTTCAATCAAAACAATAGCATAATAATCGTGCCTGTGCGGTGAGTCAGATTCTCCCGATCCGTTAAAGTAAACATCTTCAACACGTTTCATTACGAAGTTTTTACTATCAGTTACCGATTCGGAAAAAGTATATGTTTTTATTTGATTATGAGCCATTTCTATTATAATTAGTTTTACTACAACAATCTTCAACAGTGCAATTGTTCACAAATTTACAATAATATTTGTTTGTAAAATAAAGTAATGTGCATTATTGCATTTATCTTTGCTATTCATTTCAAAACAATTATAAAACAAATAATGGAAAAGAAAATTATACTTCTTACCGGATCGAGCGCCGGAATTGGTAAAGCTGCCGCCGAATTATTGGTAGAAGCTGGTGTTATAGTTTATGGAGCATCGCGGAGTGGGGGAGAAGCTTACGAAAATAAAACATCGGGGGGAAAACTGATTCCTGTAAAAATGGATGTAACTATTGAAACTGAAATAAACTCAACCGTGGAAAAAATTATTGCTGACTACGGAAAACTTGACGTTGTAATAGCTAATGCCGGAAATGGTATTGCCGGCGCTGTAGAAGATACAAGTTTAGAAGAAGTAAAATTTCAGTTCGAAACAAATTACTTCGGGGTTATTAAAACAATAAACGCTTGTTTACCTCTTTTCAGAGCGCAAGGTTACGGAAAAATAATTACAGTTTCATCACTCGCGGGTATAATTCCAATTCCTTTTCAAACCTTTTATTCATCGGTTAAAGCTGCAATTATTATGTATATGCACGGTTTATCGATGGAAGTAAAGCCCTTTGGTATTCAGTGTTCTATAATTTTACCCGGCGATACAAAAACTGATTTTACTAAAAACAGGATTTATACTAAAGCTGCTCAAAATGAAAAATCGGTTTACTATAATACCATGAAAAAATCGGTAGCCCGTATGGAAAAGGATGAACAAAATGGTATGAGTCCTTATGAAGTAGCAAAACCCATTGTTAAACAGGTGTTGAATAAAAAAATGCACTCTTTTTATGTTACAGGTGTTGTCAATCAACTTTTCTATCACTTGTTCGATATTTTTCCGACCGATTTCCGACTTTGGATTATTTCGAAACTTTATGCTTAAAAATTACATTTCGCGTTATCAACAAGTTGTTGATAAGCTATGAAAACATCAGCAATAAAAATTAAAAACTAAATTTGAATAATTAAATAATTTACCACTATATAAAAAAATTTCCAGGATGTGAATAATATTTACATCCTTTTTTTATTTCTTTTTTAACGGGTTTTGATAGCTTATGAGCATCTGTATTGATAAAAACTTTCTAACTTTGCAGTTATTAACAGGATGTTGATAAAGTTTATAAATTACTTAAAATCAAAATCAAAATTCATTTATGCTTGTTTATATAGCAGTATTGAATTTTTAATATCAAATAAAACAAGTAAAATTCAATTATTTTTTCAACCATATCAACACCCTATTATTATCACTATAAAAGTTTTTTTGAAAAAAATTAAAATAATAATTATAATGTTGATTTGAAAACTTCAAATCTCAAATTTTCAAATATAAAAATGAATAAAGAAGAACTAATTTCGGAAATTAATCGGCTAAAAAAAGAAAAAAATGCAGTAATAATGGCTCATTACTATCAAATGGGCGATATACAGGATATAGCCGATATGATTGGTGATAGTTTGGCTTTAGCACAATGGGCTGCAAAAACCGATGCAGATATTATAGTGCTTTGCGGTGTACATTTTATGGGCGAAACTGCAAAAATACTTTCACCTCAGAAAAAAGTTTTGGTTCCCGACCTTGAAGCAGGATGCTCCCTGGCCGATAGTTGTCCGGCAGATAAATTTGAAGAATTTGTAAAATTACATCCAGATCACACTGTAATTTCGTATGTAAACACAACCGCGGCAGTAAAAGCTTTAACTGATATTGTAGTAACATCGACAAATGCAAAAAAAATTGTAGATCAATTTCCAAAAGATGCAAAACTTATATTTGGACCAGATAGAAATCTCGGTAATTATATAAATAGCGTTACGGGTCGCGAAATGTTACTTTGGGATGGCGCTTGTCATGTTCATGAGCAGTTTTCATTGGAAAAATTGATAAAACTGAAAGAAGAACACCGCGATGCTTTGGTTTTGGCACATCCTGAATGTAAACGACCACTGCTTTTAATGGCCGATTTTATAGGAAGTACAGCTGCATTGCTTAATTATACAATTAATTCGGATAAAGATAAATTTTTGGTAGCTACCGAAAGCGGAATAATTCATGAAATGCAGAAGAAAAATCCTGATAAAGAGTTTATTCCGGTACCACCAAACGATAGTACCTGCGCCTGCAACGAATGTAATTTTATGCGTTTGAATACGCTCGAAAAATTATTTAACTGCTTATTGAATGAATCGCCTGAAATTTTGGTTGATGAAGAAATAAGACAAAAGGCTGTGAAACCTATTTTGAGAATGTTGGAAATGAGTTAGAAAATAAGAATTTTTTTAAGAGAAAAGCCTGTATTAAAAATGCAGGCTTTTTTAAACAATAATTTAATAGAATTGTTTGTTAAATCAATTACGTTTTATTTTCAACAATCTAAAAAACAATAGACATGAAAATATTGATTTATTACACCACATTTTTGATACTTATTCTAATTAATTACGGTTGTCCCGTAGGTTTAGATTATCCTTTAGGGAATCCCGGAAAAGAAAAAATTAATCCCGAGCTATTGGGTACATGGGTAACAGACAACGATGAAGCTGAGGTTTTAAGTGTTACTTTTTCAAGGCAGGATGATTTTACATATAAAGTTACAGTGAACGAACGTGGAACTTTGTATGCTCTTGAAACTGATAATTTTTCGGCGTGGATTACTAAATTTGAAGGTAAAGAGTTTCTTTATTTAAAACCTGATGATGAGGATAAATATTATCATTATATGCTCTTGAAACTTGAAGAGAAAACTTTGATTTCAACTGACCTTTCATTACTCGATGGTGGAGTAGATGTTGTAAAATCAACAGAATCGCTGCGTAAGGAAGTTAAAAATTCAATTAAAAAGCCTGAATTTGGAAATGAAAAAATAGAATGGTTTAAAGAATAGTAGTTTTTATATAATTGAGAATTAATCCATCATTTTTAAAAAATAAGATATTCACTTGAATAAAAGAAATTTTTTAAAATTACTGGCATTATTACCTGCTGTGGGAATAGCAACAAAGCTCAAAAATTTTACAAATATGTCAAATTTTGGATTAGAATCATCATCTCTAATGCCTGTACTATTTCTTGGGCACGGTAGTCCAATGAATGCTATTGAAGAAAATGAATTTGTACAGGGATTTCGCGCCATTGCTAAAACCATTTCAATTAAACCAAAAGCAATTGTTTGCGTATCGGCACATTGGGAAACGCGCGGTACTTATGTAACAGCAATGGAAAAGCCCAAAACAATTCATGATTTTGGAGGCTTTCCGCGCGCGTTGTACGAAGTTCAGTATCCGGCTAAGGGAAATACTCAGTTGGCAGGAGAAATTAGCAAAATGAGCGCTAAAACAAGTATTGGATTGGATAAAACTGATTGGGGTTTAGATCATGGCGCATGGTCGGTTATCAAACATTTATATCCAAATGCCGATGTTCCGGTTGTTCAGTTAAGTTTGGATATCCGTAAAACACCTCAACAGCATTTTGAATTAGCTCAGGAATTGGTAAAATTACGGGAAAAAGGCGTATTAATTATCAGCAGTGGAAATCTGGTACATAATTTACGATTGGTTGATTGGCAAAATTTCAGTAAACCTGATTTTGCATTCGATTGGGCACGTGAAGCGCAGCATAAATTGAACAGGTTTATTTTAGATGGTGATTACAATTCACTTATTAATTATAAATCGCTCGGAGCGGATATTGAAAAAGCTATACCTACTCCCGAACATTATTTGCCGTTAATTTATACGCTTGCCATGCGCAATAGAAATGAAGAAATTAGTTTGTTTAATGATAAAGCCGTGGCAGGTTCGCTAACAATGACTTCGGTTAAAATAGGATAAAAATCGGAAATTTGGTGAATGTAATTCACTGAAATACCGGAAATTTGGTGAATAGAAATTTTTTATAAAAGAAAAAAACTTTATTTTTGAAAGCAATTTTAAAAATATAATAGCATGAAAATTTTCATTAATTCATATTTAATAGGTTTTACTCTATTGTTTTTCAATACAATAAATATTTTCTCCCAACACAAATTAACCGTGGAAATTACCGGTTTGCGTAATAACAACGGTAATGTACTTTACGAACTTTTTGACGAAAAAAAGAAAAGCCTGGATGTGGGAACAATTGATGTAACCAATAAAAAATGTGTGATTGTTTACAATAATTTAAAACCCGGAAAATATGGTTTTAATTATATTCACGATGAGAATAAGAATAAAAAATTAGACACTAAAATGCTTATGATTCCTACCGAAGGTTTTGGTTATTCCAACAATGCCGATGGAACTTTCGGTCCACCGGCATTTAAAAAATGGGTATTTGAAATAAAAGAAGATACCAAATTAAATTTAAAAATTACTTACCTGAATTTTTAATTCTTACTCCCCTTTAGGGGTTGGGGGTAGTTTTAAGTACTTTTTCGGCTGCTAATTTGCCTGTTAGTATCGACATAGGCACTCCCGATGGACTGTAAGCCCATTGTCCGGCTTGAAAAATATTAGGAAGTGGCGTAAAAACCGATTTATCTGAATACTGAATTTTGTGGACTACAGGAAGATTTTTTGTGAATTCCCAACCCACTACCGAACCTTCAGAGCTTGCAATTCGGTTTCGTAAACTTATTGGTGAAAAAGAGAATTGACCTATAATTTTTTCTTTCAACATTGGGTAAACCGAAGCGGTAATCACATCTATAACTCTGTTTTCCACTTCAGATACAAATTCGGGCAACCAACCGGCTTGTTCTATTTTGTGAAATAAATTGTACTCTGCCAAAAAACTGATAATCATACCTGTTTTTCCTTCAGGCACTAAACTTTCATCTTTTAAACCCGGAATTGATATTTCAAATGTATTCAGCGCTATAAACCTGTCGAGCCATTCAAAGATTTCATTCTTTGATTTCAATTCAAAGTTATTCAGCAATTCGTCAAGTTCTCCGCGATGCACATTTCCCAAACCTTTACGCGAAGGAGTGTAAAAAAAATGCCCATGCGCTATTTTTCTAAAAGTATCGAGCGGTTCATCTACCTGTATGTATAACGAAAAAATTGAATCGGTACCTCTGTTCTTTAATATTTCAATCTTTTTTTCTTCAAATTTGGCGCTTAAATTTGTGTCTAATTGAGCTGTATCGGTAATTTTATACAAGGTTTTTAAGTCAGCAGCCCAAATCAGATTATTAAATGTGTAAGTTTCGCCTTTATCGTCGATAATTGTTTTTGTAGTAGGATTTATGTGTGTAATTATAGTCTGGTTTTTAACTACACCGCCAAATTCTTTGATTTTTTTTTCAACTGCCTGGGCTATTTTCCCTACGCCACCTTTCGGATAAAAATAATCGAGATACAAGGAAAAATAACTGAGCGCGAAAAAAGTGGGTGTGTTCTTGAAAAAATGTTGCGAAATAATATCATTCAACGACTGGTTTTTCACTGTTTTGGCTAAATACTCTTCAACCGGATATTGCATTTTATTAATTTTCCCAACGGTAAACAAAAATCGGGGCAGCCAGGGCAGCAGTTGCTTAAAAATGTAATTATAATCCTTTTTCAAATCCATAAAAATTGGATTTTCGAGCCCGTAAAGTATTTCCATGTACTTCATTATCCGGCGAATAGTTTTTAAAACCTCATCAATTTCTGCGCTGCTTTCGGGATAAAACTTTTTGAGCATTTTTTTGTAATCTTCCAAACTGTTGATATCCGAAATGTTCAGTATTTCATTTTCGATACCCACTGATACAGGACTTTTAACTTTTTCAATTGTTATGCCCAATTCTTTAAGCATGGGTAGAATAATTCCCGCATCTTCGAGTGCACGTACGCCTGCTTCGAAACGAAATCCATTGCGGGCAAATGTATTAACCAAGCCACCCAATTCGCGGTTTTTTTCTATTAATAGAGTTTTTTGTCCGGCACGTGCAAGGTATGCAGCAGATGTCAAACCTGCTATTCCTCCTCCAACAACTATAGTGTCAAATTTATTCTCCAACATACTTCTTTATTTTACTTTGCTAATCCTGTCATTTCTAAAGTTTTTTGCCATAATTCAAGTGCAACTTCTTTATCCAATGCCGGTGGAGTAGGTTCTTCCAAAGTAGTAAGATTGTAAAAATTACCACTTTTTCCTTCCATTTCAGGCGATACACCCAAATAATACAAAGCTTCAGCTGAGCGATTGGCAGATTTTAAGGTTTTGTCAATTACATTTTTTTTGTACCATTTATAAATCCTGCCATTATCTTTACCGCTTTCCGATTTTACGGCTCCGGGATGCATGGTATTTATGGTAACACCTGAATTTATGAAGTAATCCACAAAAACCAGCATCGATAATAATTGTGCTAATTTTGCTGATCCATAACTCCCCAAACCCCAATAGCGGCGTTTTTCCCAGTTCAAGTCATTGATATTCAATCCCCATGGAGCAAACCTGTGACCTTCAGAACCAACCATAATAATTCGTGCCTTTTGTTGCTTTTTCAGTTTGTCCATCAAACAGTAGTTGATGATAAATGAAGACAAATAATGTACGGCAAACACTTTCTCAAATCCTTCAGGAGTAATTTCGCGTTGGGTTAAATAAACACCAGCGTTATGAATCATCACATCGATAGGTTTCGAAAGAGCTTTCAACTCATTAGCCACCCTGAAACTTTGTTCAAGACTGCTTAAATCGGCAATAATACTATTACATTCCACTTTATAAGCGGTTTCTATTTCATGTTTCAGTTTTTCCGATTTTTCAATACTTCGGTTTACGCACAACAGATTTGCTCCCATCGAAGCATATTTATGAGCTGTTAGCAAACCTATTCCTGAGGTTGCGCCGGAAATTACAACTAATTTATTTTTGAATTCGTCGGTGCATATTTTTGCTTCTTTACTGTTGTTGCGAATCATGGCAAACACATTGCTCCACTTGTACTGACGAATATATTTTAAAGTTCTTTTTGCAGACATTATCCAAATTTTTTTACAAGAAACCGTCTATACATCTTATTCCAATGCGGGATATTATTGAAAATATCACCCCAAAGGTCGTAATAATCACGCTGTTGAATAATCAATCCATCCTCACTTAACACCAATTTTGTTGCGCCATACATTGGTGTACTCGGATATTTTTTGAACATCATGGTCATAATCCAATCGAAAATAATAACATTTTCATTTTGAGAAATGGAAACAATTTCCATATTCAATTGATGTGTTCTTTTGGTTAACCGGTTACACATTTCAGTAAATTTTTCTTTTCCATCGATGCGTTGAATTGTATCCTGAAAAACTATATCTTTGTGATAATAAGGAAAAATGTGCGACCAGTCGGGTTTGCCCTTTGTGTTATATGTTTTCGACCATAATTCTTTAATAGTTTCAATATTTAATGATTTGGTAATTACTTCTTTATTTTCCACTTCTTTATTATAATTATTTGATAATTAATTTTTTGCAATCCTTATTGCAAAGATATATAATTTTGATTTAATTAATAATCGATATATAATATCAAATTATTTTTTTTGATAAAAAACACAAATAATTACCTGAAAGTTCAATGTAATTTTTATAAATTTTCATAATAATATGCAGAGTAGGCAAACCAAAATGCTGGATAGATTTCTTGTTCTATTCAATTTTAAAAAAATGGTTGAAAAATCATTTTATAAACCACCAAGGAATAGGTTTAATAAAGCTGTATTTGATAAATCCTTTGAATATGATGAATTTAAAGTGTTGAATCATTCCGTAATTACTTTTAAACCAAAGGGACTAATTAATCATAATCATATAGTTTTTTTTCACGGAGGGGCTTATCTACTTCAGGGTAGTTCCATACATATTAAATTAATTAAAACTTTAGCTAAAAATGCATGTTGCAAAGTAAGTTATATTGATTATCCGTTAGCGCCGGAAAATACATACTTGAAGACTTTTGAAATGGTACAAATGTCCTATAATCAATTAATTTATAATTATGCTGCAGATGATTTTATTTTCGTGGGCGATTCGGCCGGAGGAGGTTTGGCTTTAGCTTTTGCTCAGAAGCTCATAAACGACAAAGCTACTAAATTGCCTGTTAAATGCGTTCTCTTTTCGCCGTGGATTGACCTTGCCATGACAAATCCACCGATAAAACTTCAGGAAGCTAAAGATAAAATACTGCCACTTAACGGACTTATCTATGCTGCACGTAAATATGCCGGAGAAGATGATTTGAACAATTATCTGCTTTCACCCATCAATGGAAATTTTGATGAATTACCACCAATTTTAGTGTTTTACGGAACCGAAGAACTATTTTATCCGGATATCGAATTACTAAAGGATAGAGCAAGAAACTCAGGAAATTTTATATTTCGCAAGTTTGAGGGTATGCAGCACGATTGGGTAATTCTGCCAATTCCTGAGGCAAAGGTAGCAATTAAAGAAGCAATTGAATTTATTAAGGAAAATTAAAATTATATTATAATAATCCTGTAATATGTTGATAATGAAATGCGTATAAAAGTAAAGCGAACCTTCTGATTCGCTTTCTAAAATTGTTGTTCCAAACAATTTTTAGTTATTTTTATCAAAAATCCAAATTTTGAACTTGTTATCGTTACGAACAGCAATACTTATGCTTATTTCTTCACCGTTAGCTAATTTTACTTTACAAGGTACAAATTCTCCCACATAATCATCTTTTTTAAATGGTTCGCCAATTTCTAATATTTCCATATCCACCCATTTTTTATAAAAATCTTTTCGTTCTTCAGATAAATTTGTACTCATAATTGAAGCATTGCTATGTTTAAATGATTTTACAATTTTTTCAACCGCTTGTTTTGATGTCATATTTACCAAATAATTTTGCTGATTCATTAGCTGTAATTCAATATTTTCAGAAATTTCTGTTACTTTCGATTTTTCGAGCGGAATGTTATATTCGATTTTTTTAGACTTTAAAACGGTGAAAAATTTATTGTCGTAAAATATTGATATTTCAAAATTTTTAAGAAGCTTAGTGTTTTTGTTGAACACATATATTTGTCGGCATTCTGTTAAAAAGGAGTTTTTAAAATTATTATTATACCAACCAAATATATCGCCTGTCATAAAACGGAATTTATCAATACTTCTTACTTTATATTTGATAGTTAGCGTTGTAGAATCTCCTTCGTTATGCATATCAATTTTGGCTTTTTTATCTTCAGCAATTTTTTGAACAGTTTCAAGAAAAGTAGTAGGCTTAAGAAATAAAGCATTGAATCGACCTAAATCACTATCATCTATTTTTGTATTAACGTAACATTTTTTGTAAGCATTTGAGTACCAATATGCGTAATTTCCATCAAAAATATACCATTTATTTTTACTTGAATATTTCCAAATTGCTGGTTGTTCAAAAATAATTTCACCTGTAACATCATTCAATCTGCTTGTCATTTCAATTACATCTGGGTTGTAGGTAAATGGATTTCTCATGGAGTAGGTTATTGCAATTGTTTTTACTACATAGGTTTGAGTGATTGACTCTTGAATAAAATCGTATGCATTTGCTTGATTATTATTACCTAAAACGATTGGTACAAAAATTACTGCTGCAAATAATGCAGCAATAGCTGAATAATTTCTTATATCTTTCATTATTTTTTTTCTTTTGTTAATTTGACTGATTACGTTACCTTTAAGCGATTGAGGTACAATAGGTCGAATTTTCGGAGTAAGCTCATTCATAATTCTCTAAATTTAAAAGATTCAAGTTTCTCAACTTATCTATTGCATATTTGTAACGCGATTTTACTGTATTCACATTTACTTTTATCAAATCAGAAATTTCTACAAAATTCAATGAATCTACAAATTTTAGTCGCACTATTTCTGCTTGATCTATAGGCAAATTGTTTAAAATATCTTCAATTCGTAGAAATTCCGCTAAGCATTTTTTTTCGTCCTGATTGATTAATTCATTTTCAAGATGATCAATTGTAATGAATTGAAACTTTCCTTTTTTTCTTAAATAGTCAGTACATGCATTCGAAATAGTTTTATATAAGTACGCTTTCACATTGTTTGCTGCTGACAACCTCCTGGAATTCTCGTAAAATTTTATAAAAACATCTTGTACTATGTCCTGTGCTACTTCATATGAACCAACTCTGAAAAACGCAAACGAGAACAACTGTTCCTGATGTTCATCTATTATGCGCTCAAGTTGTCGCATTTTATTGAATTCAATTATCATACATTTTCAATCGCTTTACAAATGCAAGACGTAAAAGTAGCCAAATCGGTTTATTTTAAGGTATATTTTTCTAAAAGAAGTAACAAATTATGTTTAAGGTTTATGAGGTAAAATTTTTTTAATTGGGTAAGTGCTCATGTTTATAAAGTTGTGAAATTTTTTTTCACATGACTATTCTGTTATCTTATGAAAATATCGTCATTATGTTGACTAAATTAAAATAAAAATCGTAATTGTAATGACGATTTTTATTTTTACTTATTGTTTTGTCTGAGGTACAATTTTAAACAATTTGTCGTTTCTTCGTACCATTTCTTTGGTTTTTATTGAAAAATAGGTTCCTTTTTCCACTCTTTCTACGGGTTTTAATTCTACCCGCATTTCGTCAACAAAATCCTCGTAAGCGCCTGTGGTTTCGCCTGTAATAAGTATTTCGTCACCAACTTTCAGATATTGTGCTTCAAGCAAAATCTCGGCAACTCCTATTTTTTGGAAATAATTGGTAACTTTACCTACATACACTTTTTTGTGCGTGGCTTCGGAGCCGTAATTCTCGCTCCATTCGCCCAATCGCTGGCCAAGATAATAGCCATTCCAGAAACCGCGGTTAAACACTTTGCTGAGTCGTAAATCCCATTCCACTACTTTTTCCTGTGTAAAACTACCATCTAAAACTGAGTTTATTGCTTCATTGTAGCAGCTAACAGTAGTTTTTACATATTCAGCACCGCGTGCGCGACCTTCAATTTTAAATACCCGAACACCTGATTGAATCATTTTATCGATAAAACCAATGGTTTTCAGGTCTTTTGGCGACATGATATATTCGTTATCAATTTCCAGTTCAATTTCAGAATCTTTGTCTTTCACGTGATAACCTCTGCGACAAATCTGATTACAAGCACCACGGTTTGCCGAAATATTTTTTTCGTGTAAACTCAGATAACATTTTCCCGAAACAGCCATACAAAGCGCTCCGTGACAGAACATTTCTATTCGAATCAATTCACCACTTTTGCCACGTATTTTATCATTTATAATTGCCTGATTTATTTCTGCAACCTGTTCCATGTTCAGTTCGCGAGCTAAAACAACTACATCGGCAAATTGAGCATAAAATTTTAACGATTCAATGTTAGAAATGTTAAGTTGTGTAGATAAGTGAACTTCAACTCCAACAGAATTGGCATACATAAGCGCTGCCACATCCGAAGCTATAATTGCTGAAACGTTTGATTCTTTTGCTACATCAATAATTTCGCGCATCAAGTTCAGGTCGTTATCGTACAATATGGTATTTACAGTAAGATAACTTTTTACGTTGTTTTCTTTGCAAATTCGCACTATTTCACGCAAATCATCGGTAGTAAAATTACTGCTCGATTTTGCGCGCATATTAAGTTTTTCTATACCAAAGTAAACCGAATCGGCACCAGCTTTAATGGCTGCCGACAAGCTTTCCCATGAACCGGCAGGGGCCATTATTTCGAAGTGCGACCTATCTGACCTGCCCCCCAACCCTCTAAAGGGGGAGTTAGAGTTAGTATTGTTTTCTATATTATTCATTTGCGTTCACTTTGTCTATTTGTAATTCTCAAAAATTCCCCTTTAGCGGGTTAGGGGGCTAGTTTACATAAATTTTGGTGTCAATTTCTCCACCGGAAAACTTATTCCTGCTCTTATTTGATGATACGGAAAATCATTTATTCCATTCTGATATTGAAAAAAATAATCCATGTAACCCTGCATAATTGTAAATTTTGCAGCGTAAACAAGTGGAGCATCGCCATAATCCGACCCATATTTAGGATGAGTATGCATCCAACCCCAATAGCCCGAAAGTGAGTTTTCTAATTTCCATTTTTCGTTTCCGGTAATAAGTTTTATTCCATACATTGGAGCATCGTTCTGCCGACTCCCGGAAGTTTCCCAACACAAAAAACCCAGATTAGCAACTAACCGAATTTCGTTTAAAAATGAGTTTTTGTTGTAAAAAGATTTTCCTGCTTCTACATCGAAATAGTAGCCCGGTGTATCGAAATAGCGCCTTTGTTCAAAGTTTGTTCCTGAAGCGGTTTTCAATGTTGAATTCAAAATAACAGACGGTACATTTTTATTCTCACTGAGTATAGAAATTCGGGTTTGAACATAAAAATCGCCGTTTGGGCGACCTTTTAAATTTCCATTCATACCTCTTTTTTCGCTTAGTTCAGGAGTAACTTCATAGTTTTCAAGTACAGAAGTCCATACTTTCATAGATACGCGAGCGGGTAGGAGAGGAATCTCAATTTTTACATAACCATTTGTCGTTTTATCACCGTAACCAAAATAATAATCACCCATTAAACTTATGGTTGTTTTTACAGGAATACGTGCATCAGTCATCTCAGGAACCGGATTAGCATTTGGTCCGAACCATGCCGGTGAATAGCGTACGGTTTGACCGTAACTATTGTTTGTGGTTGATATTGCAATAATTATTAATGTAATTTTAATCAATCGATTAATACTTTTCATATAATTTAAAGAATTAAGAATACCTTAAAAAATTGTTTCAGAAGTGTAAAGCAACCAGAATAACCATCCAATAATTATTGCAGAAATAAAAGTAAAAATAATTGTCAGTGTTATTGCTATCTGATTTCTTTTTCTCACTTCATCTCTTACCTGTGTTTTAATTTTTTCAAGTTCTTCTTTGCTGATATTTTTGCTTTCAATTTTCAGTCTGGTTTTTTTGTATGTTACAACTGCATCCATATAACTGTTGTAATTATCACGATTATTATCGCGTAACGACTTATTATACCTCATTTTAAACAGCATATCTGCTGCCGAACCACCAAATCCCATAGTTTATGTGATAATGTATGTACTTCAATTTTAATTTATCAGCAAAATCAATAACAAAGATAGATATTTACTACTTTATGAAAACAATTTCATTCTTAAATAGTTATAAATCCTACAGATTTATTTCTAATTTTGCAAACTTTTTCCTTGTTACCACTTTAGAATTCAGGTTTTGTTTTTATGAAAATATCGAACATAAATTTTCCCGATAAACCACTTTTTTTAGCTCCCATGGAGGATGTTACTGATCCTGCATTCCGTTTGCTTTGTAAACGTTTTGGAGCCGATATGTTATATACAGAATTTGTGTCCTCTGAGGCATTAATTCGCAATGTAAACCGTACGCAGCAAAAACTGACTATTTATCACGAAGAACGTCCAATTGCAATACAGATTTACGGGCACGATCCTGTTTCTATGGCCAAAGCAGCCAGAATTGCTGCCGAAGCTCAACCTGATATTATCGATATCAATTTTGGATGTCCGGTGAAGAAAGTAGCAGGAAAAGGGGCAGGAGCAGGGCTTCTACAAGATATTCCCCGTATGCTCGAAATAACTTCTGAAGTTGTAAAAGCTGTACAGTTGCCCGTTACTGCAAAAACCCGACTTGGCTGGGATGAAGATAATAAAGTGATTGTTGGCTTGGCTGAACAGTTGCAGGATTGCGGCATTCAGGCGCTTACAATTCATGGTCGTGCACGCTCTCAAATGTACAAAGGCGATGCAGATTGGACATTGATTGGTGAGGTGAAAAACAATCCACGAATGAAAATTCCAATCATAGGAAACGGTGACGTAACAACACCTGAACGTGCATTGGAGTGTTTCAATCGCTATGGTGTCGATGCTGTTATGATAGGTCGCGCTTCTATTGGACATCCCTGGATTTTCGAAGAAATTAAACATTATTTCAGTACCGGTGAAATTCATCAGGCTTTGTCTTTTGAAGAACAAAAAGCCATTCTGAAAGAACATGTAATTGCTTCTGTTTACTGGCTCGATATTAATGAAAATGATGCACTTGAAACTGTAGCCGGCAAACGTTTGAAAGGAATAATACACAGTCGAAGACATTTGGCAGCTACGCCGGTTTTTAAAGGGATTCCGAATTTTAAAGACACACGTATTGCCATGTTACGCGCAGAAACATTAAATGAACTTTTTGGAATAATTGATTCAATAAATATTTAACAACGGAATTGTATGAAAAAACAATTTATTACTCTAATTACAATCGCATTTATGACAGCATCATGCCATAATTCAACCAAACTTACATCAGGTATCGATTTATCCAATCTTGATACTACAACAGTTCCCGGAACTGATTTTTATCAATATGCCTGTGGGGGTTGGATGAAAAACCATCCGCTTACCGGAGAGTATTCACGTTTCGGTAGTTTTGATCTTTTAGAAGAAAACAACAGATTACAACTGAGGGAACTTATTGAAGGTATTGCCTCGAAATCCAGCAAGGAGGGTACTGTAGAGCAAAAAATCGGAGATTTATTTAATCTTGCCATGGATAGTATCAAATTAAATAAAGATGGTTTTCAACCGGTAATGCAACATCTGGATTTGGTTAACGGAATTAAATCAAAAGAACAGATATCTTTAGTATTACCTCAGTTAATGATTTCAGGAATCAGTCCTTTCTTTTCACTGTTTGTCGATGCAGATCAAATGAACAGCAATAAATATTTATTGCAAACATATCAGGGAGGAATAAGTCTTGGAGAAAGAGAATATTATCTTGATACGGATTCGCAAACAACAAATATCAGAAATAAATATAAAGAACATGTGGTAAAAATGTTTCGTTTATTTGGATTTACAGCTGAAAAGGCTGAAGCTAATATGCAGGCAGTTTTGAATATTGAAACCAGGCTGGCTACTGCAGCTTTTGATCAGGTCAAATTGCGCGAACCATTAACTAATTACCACAAAATTTCTTTAACTGAAATTCAAAAATTAACACCCGAAATTCACTGGGATGTTATCTTAAAAGCACTTGGAATTTCATTCATAACCGATCTGAATGTATCCCAAAAGAAGCTTTAGTTGAAACTAATAACATTTTAAGTTCTGTAGATATTGAAAACATTAAAGCTTATTTATTGTGGAAAGTTATTGACGAATCAGCAGCATATTTAAATGATGCAATTTATTTACAAAATTTTGATTTTTACGGAAAAACACTATCCGGTAAAGAAGAACCATCACCAAGATGGAAAAGAGCGGTTACAAATGTCGATGGTGTTTTGGGAGAGGCTGTCGGTCAGATGTATGTAGAAAAATATTTTCCTCCGCAGGCAAAAAAGAGAATGCTTAAGCTTGTATCGAATCTACAGAAATCACTTGGAGAAAGAATTAATGCGCTTCAATGGATGGGAGATAAAACAAAATCAAAAGCAATTGAAAAACTAAAGGCATTTCATGTAAAAATCGGATATCCTGATAAATGGAGAGATTATTCAACCCTCGTAATCAAAAAGGATTCATATTATGATAATATACTGAGAGCAAATAAATTTGAACATCAATACATGTTTTCAAAATTGTCCCGAAGTCAGGTGGATAAAGATGAATGGCTTATGACACCTCATACTGTAAACGCCTATTATAATCCTTCAACAAACGAAATATGTTTTCCGGCCGGAATTTTGCAATATCCGTTTTTTGATATGAATGCCGATGATGCGTTTAATTATGGCGCAATAGGAGTTGTTATTGGTCATGAAATGACGCACGGTTTTGATGATCAGGGCTGTCAGTTCGACAAAGAAGGAAATCTTAAAAACTGGTGGACTGAAGAAGATAAAAAGCAATTTGAAGCACGTGCTGAAGTTCTTGCTCAATACTTTAATAAAATTGAAGTAGCTCCGGGCGTTCATGCAAACGGAAAATTTACACTTGGAGAAAATATTGCTGATCATGGTGGTCTGCAGGTATCTTTTCAGGCTTTCAAAAATGCCACTAAAGGAAATTCTCTGGCAGATATTGATGGTTTTAATCCTGAAAAACGTTTTTTTCTTTCGTATGCAAATGTATGGGCGGGAAATATCAGACCGGAGGAAATATTGGTTTTAACAAAGTCTGATCCTCATTCTTTGGGAAAATGGCGTGTAAATGGTGCATTATCGCATATTGATGCATGGTATATAGCTTTCGGAATTACAGAAAAAGATCAATTGTATATTCCTCCTGTAAAAAGGGTAAGCATTTGGTAAAATGTATATATTAAACAGAATAAGGCAGCGCCTCGTTGGTGTTTGCCTTATTTTTTTTCCGGTTATATACTTTTTCCGATTCTTTAATTTTAAGATAATGAATCGGTTTGCCATGAATTTTTATTTCCTCTTCACGACTGGCTTTTTTTGCCGCCTTAACAACAAAAAGAACTTTGTCGGTTATCTTTTTCTTTTTCATGTTACATTATTTTTGTTTTGCCAAAATTCCCAAGTCTTCCAACCTGCGCCGTTTTGATGTACTCATAGCAGCGATTTCTTCTGCTGTGTATTCACGGTAAATGGTATTTTTCCCTTTACGACTTTCTTTTTTCTTTGCTACCTCGGCTTTGGCTTTGAGGCGTTGTTTGTTAGTTTTCTCTTTTTCAGCCTTTAGTTTCTCTTTTTTTATTTTATTCTCAGTGCGCTTTCGTACTTCTTTTTCAACTCTCAATTGCAGTTTTTCTTCTTTCTGCAACTGTATTTTTTCTTCCCTGAGCTGTTTCAGCAGGCCTTGGTTGGCATTGAACTCAGGTTTGCTGCTTTCGATAAAATAGTGGTCATCAGCCAGAATTTTCAATGCTTTTTTTAGGGTTTTTTGTCGGCTGTAGCGATAACTTACACTTGTTTCACACGCCAAAACACAATCTTTTACTGTTACGGTTGTTTCCCAAAGTTTGTTTTCGATGTGTTTAACATCCACATAAACGGGCTCCTGATATAAGGTGCGCGACAAAAAGTTACATTGTGCCTGAAAATCGTTATTGTGTGATACGGGATCAAATAAATGTCTGTTTGGAAGAATAAAATTACGACTTACAAAGTTATTTTTTATTTCATCGGGCGAATACAGGTGTATAAAACCTAACAGCCCGAATACAAAAATATGTTTATGTGTAGCGTAATCAAATTCATTGTTGCAACGTACCAGCCCTTTCAATTTAAACTTGTCAAAAAGCGATTGCAAATTTTCGTTTTTGAACATATTGCCCAATATATGTTGCAATTGTGTGCCGGTTCCTAGAGTAAATTTATAAATTATTTCCGCTGCGTATCCTCTGAATGCATATTGACCTAAAAATACAAATCGACTGTTATTTTCACTTTCATCAATTGCAGTATATGAGACGTGTGTCAACGCTTTGTTGAGTTCGTTGCAGTGCGCCTCCGCTTTTAAGCTTTTTGCTAACAGCTGAATATGTTCGTGTCTGTCCATTTTATTTACTTCCTAAACTTGGTACATTGTACCCTGGGGGTTGGGAGTTCTTTATTTTTAAGAGCGGAAGACGGGATTCGAACCCGCCCTTACGTACTGGAGGTACGTCGTCAGGCTCTGAAGGCCTGTGTGCTGCCACTACACCACTTCCGCTAAAAAGAAAAAGGACAAGCGACTTCCCTGTCGCTCGATATTATATTTATTTAATAAACAAGCCGTGAGGAAACCGCTTGTCCCATAACTATCCTTTTTACAAATTTTGCACGGATGTCCGGAATCGAACCGGAACTGAGGGGTTGGAAGCCCCGATCAAGTCCCGGAGACTTGTGTGCTGCCATTACACTACATCCGTATTATGCACGGGAGCCTGGAATCGAACCAGGTCTGAGGGGTTGGAAGCCCCAGTCCGGCACCGAAAGCCGGTGTGCTGCCTGTACACTAAACCCGTAAATCATTAAAACACAAAATTAATAATTTATTGTTAGCTTACAAAAATGTTTGACTAATTAGTGAGGGTAATATATGTTAGTAAATGATAATCGGTTAAAAAAGGGACAATCGGTTTCCTAACCGCTTGAAATACTTCTTTTATTTTCAAGCGACAGTGATGTCGCTTGTCCCAGTGATGTCGCTTGTCCCAAGGATGCCACTTGTTTCCTTGTTTTACTCAAACATCCATGTACCTTTCCAGTCCTTCCAGTCTTTAACCAATCTCGCAGTTACCGGATTATTTAGGGTATATTGAATAGCTTCGTACAAATGTCGTTCATCTCGTATGGTCGTATCCCAGCTTTCTTTGTGCCAAAGTGTTCCTTTCCGATTTTCATGAAGATTTATTTGTGTAGCTGAATAATGCTTTACCGATTTTAAAATATCTTCCAACCAAACCGGTTTTTCGTTTTCGTCTTTCTCTAAAAGTTTAAAAACCCAATGTACATGGTTAGGCATAACACAAATAGCATGATTTTTCAATTTTTTTCCTTCCCAATAAGTTAATGCATTATAAACAAAGGTAGTATTTTCTGTTTTCGAAAGGTCAACAACGGTTTTGGTGTTCAGATGAAGTAAATCTTCATAGGCTTTCATCATTTTTTTTCTGAGAATATTATAATCAAAGCGTAAAGCATCGATTTTTTCATTTGGCTCATTATCTTTTATTACATAATCAATTTTATTTCGCAATAGTTTTAGTTTTTCGGTATAATCTTTCAATGCTTTTGCCGGAATTGCATCCTGCAAATTCCATGAAACAAAATATGCCTGACCAGGCTGCTGATAATGGGGTAAATTAGCTCTGTGAAACTCTTTCTTTTCCATATTTATAAAATTTTGGACAATAAAGATATTGAATTCTTCTTTAAAATTAAAAATTTTGGTTTATAAGGAACAAGCGGTTAGTTAGGGACAAGCGGTTAGTTAGGGACAAGCGGTTAGTTAGGGACAAGCGGTTTCCCAACCGCTTGAATAAGAAAAAAGCGACATGGATGTCGCTTGTCCCTTGTTATGTCCCTAGTTATGGAATTAACCGGAAATATTAATTTTTCCATATCTTCGGATGTAATCAATATTGTTTTTGTATTTGATGAGGTAGACTCAAGGGATGTGGTGTTGAGCTGGGATGATAGCTGAGTCTCCGTATCCGTTGTTGATCTCTTGACCAGATGTATTGAAAATATGGTATTCCACATCGTGCTCTCGATAGATAGTGTTGTTGAAAAATCTATATCAAAGTTCTTGTGGAGTAGTGATATCATCGGTACCTAATCGGAGTTGATAGTCAAGTTTTCAAGTGGTTAAGATTGTTGGTTCTAATTCGCTGTTTGGTACTGCTACAGTAATTTTTATAAATTGTAAATCTTGACATTGAATATTTTTTTTTGTATCGTCTCCTGTAAATTGTTCTACTTGGGTTAAGTTATTTTTATCACTTCAACTATATACAGTATAGATAATTCCCTCTAATGTATTGATTGATATTTGGCTTATTTTCTGATTAAATTCTACATCATCTTCTCTAATTACTGAAATTGTATCTTCAGAATATCATGGAGCCATACCACTTCAATCGTTGGTATCTCATATGTATGTTCCACGTGAAACTGTTATTGTTGAATCCTCTTTTCATTCTTTTATAAGATTATTATTTCGATCTACTTTATTTAGAAATCGTGCATAATCTGCCATATTAGATCATAGACTTAGGGTGACTGAGTTTTGCTGAGTTTCTCAGGCTTTAGCCTTAGGGATAACTATGATATCTGGATAAGTCCCTTGGGTGAGGGAACCTGGAGTCGCGTCTTGGATCCTTGCTTGGTAATTGACAATTAAGTTGAAGACCTTCCACACTCAATTCTCTATATATTTTATCCGATAATCTCCTGGTTCGCTGATTGCAAATTTTTTGGTACTAACACGAGGTCAGCTTGGATACGCTATTTCTCGTCCTTCACCAGTTCCTGGAGCTTCCGCTCGAAGCCCTGTGGGTGAACTTTCCCAATGTCCAATTCCTTCTCATATACCAGGTACCCAAATTGGTCATTCTCCAGATATTCATCAGAGAATCCCTGCTGTATGAGTGATATCATATCCACTAGCTAATGGGATACCTATATTTGGAAGTTCGTATGGGTTTTCGTAGTTGTGATTTTCTGGAAGGATAATGTCATCAAAAGAAGAAGATGTGGTTTCAGAAGATTCGGCAGAAGATTTTTGAATTGTTTGATCCCCCTTTAGTTCCCCCCTGCCTACCGGACAGGCAGACTTATTAAGCGGGGTACTTAGAAATTCTTGAAGATCTGTTGTGTTGTCTATTTGTGTCGACTTTGCGTCCACTTGTCAGAGGGCTCAAAATAATCCTATTGAAATAATAATGGAATAATATGCCACGCTTTGTAATAAAGCATAGAGTAATATGAAAAGACTTTTAAAATACTTTTCAGCATTTACAACTAATAAGCGAAAGAAAGAAGTGAACTATCAGTGATTTCAGAATAATTTTATCATAAAACCGAGAGAATTATAAAAGTACAATAAAAAGAAAGTAATGTAACACTTACTACAATCGGAAGTTAATGTCCATACATCATTTACCCGCTGGCTTATAAGAAAAAGCAGGAGCGCTGTGGTCTTTACCCGGTATCCCTACCGTAGCTCTTACGCGCAGCTTCTAAACTTGCTTTACGCCGATGTTCAATGGTTTTGTGCTTCCCTGCGGTATTACTGCTTGTTGAATGCCTATAAACACTAACATCAGCATTGCTTGTATTCTCATGTAACGGCTTCTTTCAGTCGTACCTTGCCTGTAAAATAAAGTTACCCTGTAAGATTCAATAAGAAAAGGTTAACTTTAAAACAGGCAGTTAATAAATGAATAACCACTAAATATAGTGCAATAGTAATAAAAAATTCTGATATATCAAAAATTTTTTTTAAAAATTAAATGGAGAAAGGAAAAGATGGGAATAAACACAAGGGACAAGCGGTTTCCCAACCGCTTGAATAAGAAAAAAGCGACATCCATGTCGCTTGTCCCTTTGAATAAATATTAAATCTAATTCAGGGGTTTGAGGTAATTTCAACAATTCTTGTGCCATCTGATTGTTCTGTAATATTGACATCAACAGCATCATCAGGTAGGAGAGGAGCAATGTTTTCAGACCATTCAATAAAGCAGTAATTCCCGCTGTAAAGATATTCT
>CAYONE010000076.1:0-22629 GCA_964405245.1 uncultured Paludibacter sp. | reverse complement strand
TCGGGTGAAATTGAAAAGATTATACCCGTCAATTCTAAATTAACATAACACTAGTAGTATTTACATGCATGGTGAACGAATAGCTTCCGACAGAATATATAGTAATTTTGGTTTATGATAATGGGTATTTATATTGTTACTAATACGATTTTTTATCAAAAAAATATGAAAAAATTAATTGTATTAATATTGACATTTATTTCATTGAATGCATTTGGTCAGTATATTGAATCTAATAATTATTTTTCAATTACATTTCCAAACAAACCCGAATCATTTCTTTATCCCGGAGATGCAAATGGTACAGTATATCAATATACTAAAAATGGAGAATATACTATACAACTGATACAGATTTCAACACCAGAAATTTATCAGAGAGAAATTATGAATAGTGATATTGAATCATTGGCATTAACATTTCTTGGTAACTATTTAAATACTGTTGGAGGTGGTGTTTTAATAAGCAAAGAATTAATTAAATTTCAAAACTATAATGCAATTCAATTTTTGTACACTTTGAATAGTTCTTTAAGTCTATACAGAAAAGCAAAAATGTTTTTTTGCTGTACAAAAAGTAATTTTTATATCATTTGTTTTTATTTTAATCAAAAAAACATAGCCTATAATGACTATATAAAGACATTTAATATAAAAAAGTAGTTCAATCACTGAAAACATAAAGTATGTTACTATCTGTATTATTGTTATTGTTGATTATAGTGATTTCAATTAAAGATGATACTCCGCAAAAATGTAAAGTATCCTTTACTCACGTCATAATTGTTTTGGCATCTTCGATAAAATTTCTACTTCTTTATATTAAAATATTTAAATATATTCTCAATAAAGCTACTAAAATATTTTATAAAGAGAAATTAGATTTATTCAATAATAACATAACTTACAAATTGTATTTTGGACTTTGCATATCTTTTTTAATGAGTTGTCAATCGGACAAAAATGAATTCAATTTCGTTTTTTTTAATTCTAAACATGGAAACTATTCTTTCTTAGCGACTGAATTAATTGACTCAAGCATGATTGAGCAAACCACTTTTGAAAATAAAAATTATTTTATTTATGCGTATGAATTTGTTTATAACGATTACATTTTTGGCACTTCATTTTATAACTTTCCTATAGAAAATAACCTCCAAATAACCAACGAAATTGATGTATTGTTGGATAATATGGTGTTTGGTGCAATAAACATCATAAACGGAAGATTAGAAAGTTCCAAAAAAATCTTCTATTATAAGATTCAGGGTAAAGAATTTATTACTAATTGCACAGATGGTCGAATAATATCAAGATTATATTTAGATGAAAATAATAATGTTTATTCATTAATGGTTCAATCAAAGAATATAAATGAAGATTTTGACAATCCAATTATTCAAACATTTCTAAATTCATTTTATTTAGAAGGGCTTACATACACAAAACCACCTAATAGTGAAGTATATAAAAAAAGTGATGTACTAACATGTTCTGACATGGAAAAATTTATGCGCAGTGGTATTGCAGCTTCTGATAATTTTTTGCAATCAAATAATTGGGAAATGGTTCAGGAAATTACGAACAGTGAACTTGGTAAAGGTTATCAGTACTTTATAAACGTAAATGGAAATCATGAACAATTAATTATCTATCCAGAAAAGAATGTTGTGATTTATTTTCCAAATACAAGTAATTATCAAAATATGTTAGATACAGTAAAAAATGACTTTATCTATCAAGATAGTATTGAAAATTATGGAGTAAGACAAGACCTATATTCTAATGGCAGATATAGAGTAATGATTAATTCAAATAATAAATCATTGATGTTTGCATGGGGAATAGGACAGCAGAATTGAATTTAAATATTTGCTTAAACACACTTTTAAAAAAGAATTTAATCAAATTTAATTATTTCAATAACTCAACTTAAATAAATATTTGAAAAAGATATTTGTAGAAGATAGAAGATTATTTTATTACTATATGTTATTAAAAATATATTTATACATTCAATATAATACTTAAAAATTAAGTAATTCATAAACAGAAAAATTGATATATGAAAGTGTAAACAATTAAATTAAATATTATGAGCAAAAAAAGTTGGTTCTTTTTATTAGTAATTCTTTTATCATTAGGTTGTAGTACAACAACTAGTTTGAGATCATTTATAGATCCATCAATACAATCATCATCAATCAAAACAATTGTCGTTTTTCCTATGCGAAACACTTCTTTTAGTCCAGGAGAAGCATTGGATATCGACAGAGAAATTACCCGTGGATTCCAACAAAAAAACCCAAATATAAAGATAATTGGATCTGCAGAGGCTATTTCTCTATTAAATCAAAAAAACCTTGTTTTATCTTATGATAGTTTGCTATATGGTTTTGAACATTCAGGTATTCCAAATACAATTATATTAAAAAGGATTGGGTCAATATTAGGAATTGATGCTATTTTGCAAGGTAGATTATCGGATATTTCCCAAAAAGATGGACATTGGGGTGTTGGAGCTGAAGTGGGTATAACCTCATTAACTATTAGATATACATTATTAAGTACTCAAACAGGAAGCACTTTATGGGAGGGAATTGCAAGTGCAAATTTAAAAGGTAAAATAGCTTCAACAAATGCGCCTCCACTTTTTGAGACAACACTTATCGCACGTGATAAAATTCTAACAAGTATTCCAAAATTAGGATATTAATACATTGATTTTAAAAATAACACCTCTGTACTTCTGTATTTTTCCCTTTTCTTTCAAATTTGCTATGCTCTGAGTTGTCAGGTTTTTAACTTTTTCCGAAACATCGGAATGGAAACAAAGCCAGTTTATAACTGATTTTACAGTCGCCAACTTTTTGTAAATGTAAATTGAAAATCTATCAAACTACTCTATTATTTTGATTTTTTCTACAATTTATCCGGTTAACCCAAAAACTTTTTGTAATTTTGTAACCACGGTAACTGCAACCGCCGTAACAAAAAGTAATCGTTATGAAATTTTACAACAGAATAAGTGAACTTGCAGAAATTGAGCGAATTAAAATGTTGTCATTTAATGACCATTCCCGAATGACAGTAATTACAGGCAGACGAAGAATTGGTAAAACAAGTCTGATTATGAAGTCTGTAGAAAACGATTTGTATGTGTACCTTTTTATCAGCCGAAAAACAGAAGCAAGCTTATGTGCAGAGTATGTTACAACAATACGCGAGGTGTTAAAGGAATTTGTTCCGGGAGAAATAACGGGTTTCCGTAATCTCTTTCAATATTTAATGGAAATTGGCAACCGAAAATCATTCCATCTTGTTATTGACGAGTTTCAGGAGTTTTATAATATAAATCCATCCATATTCAGCGATATTCAGAATCTTTGGGATCAGTATCGTCAAAAAACCAAAATCAATCTTATTATAAGTGGCTCAGTTTATTCGTTAATGAATAAAATATTTCAAAATTCTAAAGAGCCACTTTTCGGCAGGGCTGATAATATTTTAAAACTTTCGCCTTTTGATACTGAAACTTTAAAGAAGATAATTAACGACTATAATCCTGCATACACCAACGATGACTTATTGGCTTTGTTTTGTTTTACAGGTGGTGTTCCTAAATACCTTGAAATACTTTGTGATGGGTGTGAATTAAAGGTTGAACAAATGATTGATTTTATGTTCAGGGAAAATTCACCATTTACAGATGAAGGTAAAAATCTGTTGGTTGAAGAGTTTGGGAAGAACTACGGAGTTTATTTTTCGATTTTAAGTGCGGTTTCGGGTGGTATAAACACGCAACCGGAAATTATGACAATTCTGGGTGATAAAAGCATTGGCGGACATATAAAGAGACTGATTGAAGATTACAATATATTGAAGCGCGTTCGACCTTTAGGTGCAAAAGAAGGTTCTCAGACTGTTCGATATGAGATTAACGATAATTTCATTCAATTTTGGTTTAATTATTTCGATCGTTATCGTACTATGATTGAAATAAAAAATTATACAGGATTACGGAATATTGTTAAAGCGGATTATACCACGTATTCCGGCAAAATACTTGAAAGATATTTCAGGAATAAAATGGCTGAAAGTGGTTTATATCGACAAATCAGTTCCTGGTGGGAAGCTAAAGACAAATCAAATGAAATTGATATCGTTGCACTTTCTCTTCAAAAAAATAATGCAAAGGCAGTTGAAGTAAAACGCAATAAAGACCGTTATCGGTCTGCTTTACTCGATGAAAAAGTTAAACGATTGATACAAATTGAACTGCCAAATTATAAAATTGAGACTTGTTGTTTGTCGTTGGAAGATATGTGAATACTAATACAAGCCTAAATTTAATAGCGTTGCAACATCCTATCATCTAATGATTTAAAGTTTTATCCAGATGAAGACTTGTGTTATGGATTTTGAGTATTCTTTATTTCCTCTCCATCCACCACCACATCCGTCAGTTTTACCCTTTCGCAGTTGATAAATTCACTTTTCTGTTTAGCCCTATGAATATCAATATTTGAAATTGTAATATCTGTAATGGGTGATTCTTCAAGTCCGCGAATGTATATTGGTATTCTCACATCTACACCCGTTAAATTACTGATATGAACGTTTCTGAAGATTGGTGTTCTGTCAGAAACAGGCTCTTCGGGCATTTTGCTGTATTTCAAGTCGAGTATGATAGCTTCTCGTTGTATGTTTCGCATTACAATGTTGTTTACGCGAATATTCTCAACCACTCCGCCACGTCCACGAGTCGATTTTAAACGTATGCCTCTATCGGTGCCATCAAAAACACAATTGCTGATGGTGATGTTGCGAACACTTCCGCTCATTTCACTGCCAATTACTACGCCACCGTGCCCCGAAAGCATGGTGCAATTTGTTATGGTGATATTTTCGCATGGTACACCTAAGCGTCTGCCTTGTAAATCGCGGCCACTTTTAATGGTGATACAATCGTCGCCTACACTGATATGACAATCAGAGATATGAACATTTTTGCATGATTCAGGATTAATTCCATCCGTATTTGGCGATTTTGGATTGTTTATAGTGATACCTGAAATTTTAATATTTTCGCTAAACTGCGGATTTACTGTCCAAAATGGAGAATTCTGAATAGTAATACCTTCAATTTTAATGTTTTTGCAACGCAGCGTTTGGATAAACGGTGGGCGGAAAAATCTCCTCTGCAATGTTCCAATATAATCTTCATTCGTTTCAGCATACAGACCATTTACATCATTAGCTTCGTCCCACATTTTCTGATATTTATTTACATCGCGTACGCCATTGTCTTTAAGGTCTATCATAACTTTAAATAGTTCGTCCCACCACTTTTTTCCTTGTCCTTCGAGTGTTCCTTCGCCTTTTATTGTAATATTTTCAGCATCGACTGCATAAATCAGTGGAGTGAAACTTTTCATCATCACTCCCTCGTATCGCATTTCAACATAAGGGAGATAATCATCGAAATTATCTGAGAAAAGCAAAGTAGCGCCAGCTTCCAAATGAAGTGTGATGTTGCTTTTCATTTTTATTGAACCTGTAAGATAAGTTCCCGCGGGAAAAAACAAGGTTCCGCCACCATTGGCATTCAATTTATCAATTGTTTTATTGATAAGTGCTGTAATTAGTTTTTTACCTGAGGCATTGGCGCCCGCTTTTTTCATATCGATTAAAGCCGCTGAAAGATAAAAAACTGAAAGTTGAATTGAAATCAGGAAAATTAAAAATCGCTTCATTTATTTGTATTTTTGGTTTAAATAATCGGTATAGTTTGTTCTTGTATCCAATTCATTTTCCGAAAAAATTCCGGTCATATTCTTTACCAATATACTTATTTCCGGATCTTTTGTGTTTTTGCAGGTTAATGAGTATAAGTAGTTTTCTATTAATTTAGAAAGACTTAGCTTATTTGATTTCGCGTAAATCTTAGCTTCTTCAACAATAGACTTGTCTAAATATAAAGTGAGTTTTGCATTCATTGCTTTGATATATTGTTTTTTACGTTCAAATATAATATGTTTTACACAACAATATAAATATATTTTTCAGATGAATATAACTTCGAAAAAATGAATTCATATTTAAGCCACCTTTTAATTGACTTATAATCCCATCGGGATTGACTGTGCATAACCCCCAAATTTATTTGGGGGATGAGAGCGAAAAGAGGAATTAAACCTCATCGAGGTTACCCCCTGAGAATATTTCTTATTTGGGAAACTCTTACAGAGTTTTTATTCAATCCTTGTTTACTTTACCCCCAAATGAATTTGGGGGTTATGCACAGAAAACTCCTATAGAGTTTAATATGCAGTTTTAAATTATTTTTTTGTAATTAAAATTTCCGCCAGCTACTTTCTTTGGTTCTTTTTCCCCCGGCAAATAAACATCGGCAGTAGTATTATTTGGTACGGTAACATTCAAAATAAATTGATTTCCTGCAATTTTCCAATCCACCGCAATTTTTCCATAAAGCGTTTCGGTTGATGCTTTCACAAAAGTTATATCGCCTACAATTTCCGGTTTTATTATGAAGTGTTTCATTCCCGGAATTTTAGGGTCGCTCTGAATTCCGGCCAGCGATGCAAAAAACCATTCATCGATATGTCCGAGCATAAAGTGATTCCATGAAGCGCCTCTTCGCGGATCCCATTGCTCGGTAAGTGTGGTAGCGCCGAATTTCAGCTGAAAACCATAGCCCGGAGCATCGTAATGATTAAACATTTTATACATCAATTCATTCAATCCATTGTTGGCTAGGGCTTGATACAAATATCTGCTGCCAATATCGCCGGTTGTTAGGCGATTACCGCGTAGCTGAATATCTTTTACCAGATTATCGAGCACCGCGTTTCGGTTTTCTGATTCAACAATCTCCATATACACAGCCATTGCATTTGCAGTTTGACTTCCTGTGGCATATTGTTTTGTTTCCGCGTTGAAAAATTTTGTATTCAGCACTTTCCGAACCTTTTCCGCCAAAGCTGCATAATGTAAAGCATCGAATTTATTTCCTACAAGGTCAGCGGATTTTACCAAATACTTCAACGCGTAAAAATAATAAGCCGTTGCCACAAAAGGCACAGGCGTATTGCGTGAATATCCCGCTTTAAAATCACCATAATCGTACCAGTCGCCCAAACCAAACGAAAGTACGTGGTTATCGGCACGGGAAGTCATATAATCCACCCAACGCCGCATAGCCTGATAATTTTCAATTATGAGCGACGCATCGCCATAAAATTCGTAATACATCCAAGGCATGATTAAAATAGAACTTCCCCATTCGGGCGAAACCCCAAAATCGTCAAAACCTTTATTGTTTCCAAAAATATTATACATGGGAGCGATTGAAGAAACGGCGCCGTCCACTTGTTGCGCATCAACCATATCCTGCATTATTTTAGGAAGAAAATCTTTTAAATCATAATTGTACAATAATACCGGACCGTTCAGGTGCAATTGCTCTATCCAACCTAATTTTTCGCGTTGCGGGCAATCGGTAAACACAGCTTGCATATTGCTTTGAACAGCTTTTTGTATAAGCGTATGTGTTCGGTTAAACAAATCATTTGAACATTCAAAAGTGGAGATTTGCGGAGCGGAATTGTAAACAAAGCACGATTTTAAATCCTTTAAAACAGGTAATTTTCGTGGATTTTTATCTCCTTTCAAAACTGCGCCTTCCACCTGAATATATCTGAATCCATAATATGAAAAACGCGGATGCCATGTTTCATCGCCTTCTCCTTTCAAAATGTAGGTATAATAATGCGGGCGACCGGTTTGCCGTTGATCCACCGCGCCTTCGGGAAAAACAGATTCGCCGACGAAAATGGTTATCGAATCGCCTTTTTTACCATTAACAGTTATTTGTGGAAAACCTGCCAGATTTTGAACTATGTCAAAAACCATTGCTGTATTATCTACTTTTCTTTTAGTTCTCACTGAAGAACTGTCGCACTCGTTTTTTGAAAGTTTTTTTACCGTTTTGTATGGTAGCTTCTCCATTATTTTTATTGGCTCACCTTGTTGCGGTTCAAGTTTTCCTTTTGGCGCTTCCTGAATTACTACAGGTTTCCAGTTCAGGTCATTGAATCCGGGTTGGTTCCATCCTTTTTGTTCAAGGCGGGCATCATAATTTTCGCCACCGTAAATATCGTTGAAAGTTACAGGGCTGAAAGCGTATTTCCAGCTTCGGTCCGAAATTACTTCCTCAGTAGAATTATCGGAATATCGGATGATTGTTTTGAAAAGTAGGGTAGGAGCTCCAAACGAAACTTTCAGTTTACTGTAACGTCCACCCTGCGCGTTAAAAAATCCATTCCCAAGCAAAACGCCAAATACATTTTCTCCTTTTTTAAGATAAGAAGTTACATCAAAAGTATTATAATACACTGTTTTGTCGTAATCGCTCCAGAAAGGTGCAAATTCTCCATCGCCCACTTTTTTGCCATTTATAGTAAACTCATAATGACCCAAACCACAAATGTAAGTTATTGCTTCTTTTATTTCTTTTTTTGCCACAAAAGGTTTACGGAGAATAATGCTTTTACGTGAGACAGTATCGATGTTTTTCCAAACATCTTTATATTCTTGCGTTCCCATTTCCCAACTCAGAAAGCGTTTCCCTGCAGGAATTCGGGCTGAATCTGAACGGATGGCGCCAATCCAAACCTCACCCCAACCCTCTCCTAAGGGAGAGGGAGAATGAGTAAAATTAAAATTTGGAGCAATGCGAAAATTAGAATACGAAGACCATTGTGATATTACTCCCTTTTCATCCCAAATTCGAACGCGCCATTGGTATTTTTGTCCGGGTTTTAGTGTTTCGCCCGTATATTTCATGAACTGACTTATATCTGAAATCACTTTACCTGAATTCCAGTTCAGGTTTTCTCCGGTTACCTCAATTTCATAAGCGCTTTGTGCAGTTCCATTCTCAGCATTTGTTATTTGCCAACCAAAACGAGGCTGCAATGTGTTAACTGCTAAGGGATTTTGCTGAAATTCGCAGAAGAGGTTTGAAATTTCAATGGGGAATGAGGTAAATGGTAGAAATATCAAAAAAAGCAGAAGAAATGATTGACGTAATGCCTTAATTTTGATTTGCATATAATTTTATTCTACTATGTTTGCAGGATATTTTATTTTAATGACGATTAAAATTATAAAATGTACCTGTTTTTGTGAAACTGCGATAACAATAATCTCCTCATTTCAATTGTTATCAAGTTTTCTCCTTTTGTATTCATAATGTTATTTTTATCAAACAATAAATATTTTATAAAATTTTATGGCTATGGTATTGCAGGCTAAAAAACCTTTTGTACTTTTACAACTCCAAAGCACAGGTATTTCAAACTGCAAATTTTGAAATTAAAATTAATCAAAAAAAACAAATTAAACAATGAAAAAATTTTCAATTATTTTGCTTTCAGCTTTTTTGCTGATTGGCTCTTCTTTTTCGCAAAATTACAAATCGGTTAAAGTAACTCTTGACAATGGTTTAGTTGTAAAAGGTAAAAACGCGCTTGTTGGGAATGAATCTGTATCGCTTACTACCAACTCAGGACCAAGAACCTACTCGCTCGATGAAGTTGCACTTATTCAGGCAAAAGAAGGTAAAGCCGGCTCATGGGCGCTCGGTTGCGGTGGTTGTTGTTTAGGTGGTTACGCAGTATTAGGTGTTATGGCTGCGAGTGGAAGTCTCCAGGTTAACGGTGAGCCTTATCAGTTTAGTGCAGGTCAATTCATTGGCGAAACATTGCTTGCTACAGGATTATCAGTTGGCGTAGGTTATCTTATCGGTTCTTTACTCGATAAGGAAGAAATTGTTTATCACGGAAGTAAACCAAAAATGAGCAACATGAATTTTAATGTTAATACCAACCGCCTGACAAAATTTGACCCTCTCACAACTAATCTTACGCTTTCGTATAGATTCTAATAATCAAAATAATATTTGCAGGAGCGCTTTTGAAAAATATTCAACAGCGTTCCTGTTTTTTAATAATGATAGCCTGAAAATTAAATTGTATCAAAATTTTTACCACATTATAAAAGGATTATCTTTCATCCTATTCTTATCTGTATCGGCAAATTCTTCAACACAAAATCGTGCCGAGGTTATTCACTTTGCAAATCAACTTTCAGAAAATCATAATTACACGGCTGCCATTCAGGAATATCGAAGGGCATTTTTTTTTGCTCCCGATAGCGAAAAATTTGCTATCGCAGATAAGATTGCCGATAGTTACATTGCAAATAAAAATCTAAGCGATGCGAAAAATTTCTGCGATACGGCATTTTTTTACTCTCACACAGATTCAATGCGTGTTGAAAGCTATCTGAAAAAAATAACATGCTTAATCATTGACGAACAGTTTGGAGATGCACTAATAGCCCTGAAAAATGCAGATGTAAACTTCAATAAAAATCTCCAAATCAAAAAATACATTCTTTCAGGAATTGCAAACCTGGGACTTTACGACTTTGAAAGCGCTTATAGCGATTTTATTTTGGCAATCGGTGAGAATGATTCTACTGCCCGCGCAAAAATCAATAATATATTTAGCGAAAAGAATAAAACACATTTTCCTAATCCGATTCTTGCCGGTGGAATGAGCGTGATAATCCCCGGTAGCGGACAGATTTATGCGGGAAAAGCTATTGAAGGGATAAACTCCGTGGCATTACTTGCGGGTATTACATATCTAGGTTTTTCTTTGCCGGTTTTACAAATTTTATTTTCGTCGATGCTTATGCGTTATTACATGGGAGGATTTACGAGGGCTTACCGATATGCATTTGAGAACAGAGAACAACACAGACAGGATTTTGCAAATAAACTTATTGCACAATTTCCCGGAAACGAAGAATTTATTAAAAATAAAACTCAAAAAAACGAGTTCAAAGAATTTCGTAATTTAGTTTTCGATTCAGAAAAAGAATTTCCACTGCTGATATCCACTGCTTTTTTACTTTATAAAAGAATTTTATCTGCACAGGATGTTGATGTGTGTGTTTTTACGCCAACTTGTTCGGTTTATATGATGGAAACTATAAAAAAACATGGCATTGTTGAAGGTTTGATTGATGGAACCGACAGATTACTGCGTTGCCACGGATTTGCCGACCATAAACATTATGAAACTTGCAAAACAACCGGAAAATTGTATGACGCTCCATAAATTATTAATTATAATCATTTTAATACTACTCTTGCCTTCTATTATTTTAAAAGGTCAGGAAAATGATATTCTCAATTATGAAAATTCAATTAAGTATGCGAATTATCTTTTCGAGAATCAGTTGTATGATTTATCTGCAATAGAATACGAGCGGATTGTGTATCTTGAACCAACAGACACACTGGCAAAACTCCGGCTTGTACAATCGTACCGATTCTTAAATAAAACTGAAATCGCCAAAATTAAACTTGAAGGTTTTTTTTCGTGTTGCTCACAATATTCTAACAATGCTTTTGCGGTAGAAAAGTTTAAGATTTTATTTCTTGAAAAACGCTATGACGAATGCCTGCAATTTATCAGTGAATATAAAAAATTTGACGATGAAACATTAGCCGAAATGAAAGCCGCCCTGTTACTTATGCAAAATAATTGGAGCGATGCAAAAAGCGTTACAGAAAGTTATTTATCCGGAAATTCATCCACATCTTTACTTTCCGAATTTCGAAATATTTCATTAACAGGGGAGTCAATTCGATATAAAAATCCGTTTATTGCAGCTACAATGTCAGGGATAATTCCCGGAAGTGGCAAATTTTATACCGGACAATGGAAGGATGGATTGTATTCTTTTTTTGTGGTTACGGCATTGTCATACATCACTTTTCGCTCTTTCGAAAAAAACGGTGTAAACCCTTATGGTTTTATTTTCGGAACAGCTGCTTTCAGTTTTTATACGGCAAATATTTACGGTTCGCACAAAAGCGCAAAACGTTACAACAAAACAATAAATGCTGAAAAAGTGAAAGATGTGGAAAGATTGATTTTTGAGAAAAAATAAATTGCGAAAACATTGAGTAAAAATAGTGGAAATGAAATAAAAAAGTCTGAATGTAATTAAAAACATTCAAACTAAATTCTAAAAAAACATCATTTTACACTACTGCTATGATAAGTATAAAATGACGTATCATTAACATCGTAATATTTTGTTAATTAGAATATTCAATCACGACAAGAATCGGGATAAATTAACTAAACACTACTCTTTCGGATCGTACCAGTCGCCGTGAACTTTTATGAGTTCTACGAGTTTTTCTACCGCTTCATCTTCAGGAATATTTCGCTCTACACATTCTTTCTTTTTATAAAGACTCACTTTCCCACGTCCTGCACCAACGTATCCATAGTCCGCATCTGCCATTTCGCCAGGCCCATTAACAATGCATCCCATAATTCCGATTTTTAAGCCTTTCAGGTGCGATGTTCTGGATTTAATTCGGGCGATTACCTTTTGCAAATTAAACATGGTTCGTCCGCATCCGGGGCACGAAATAAATTCTGTTTTGGTAGTACGTACGCGCGTAGCCTGAAGAATTCCGAAAGCTACAGAATTTACGATTTCAGAAGTTATTTCACTCGTATTATCAAGCATTATGCCGTCGCCCATACCATCAATAAATAAAACTCCAGTGTCAGCGGCTGCTTTTATTTGTAAATCCTCAGAATTATTTTCTTTGTACGTTCTACTTAAAATCACAGGTGTATCTACGTCGGCATTCAGCAAAGAATGAAAAAAAGCACGCATATCACCTACAGGATTTTCGTGGTCCGTTTTGAGTAGAATTACCACATCAGTTCTCGATTTTAGAAACGCTAAAATCTCGGGTTGAAGATCGGCAAAATTCATCTCTATAAACTTCATAACTGAGTTGTCGTCCGCTAAACTTCCGGTATATTCAGGTTGATAAACAGGATAAGTTTCACCAGTAAGACTTTTTACAAAACCATCAACAAAAAAATAATCGGGAATAGTTTTATATTGTTTTTCTGCGGTTGCAATAACTACGGGTACATTTTCGCCACCAATGTTTTCTATACTGTATGTTTCTCGGCGTTTGTAATCATATCTTGAAATTTTAATACTTTCAGTTGCAATTATTGGAGTGTGATTTTCGCGATTTCCTGTATATTCAACTAATTTCCTCGCTACCGGAATTTCAGCTTCGGGTTCTTCACTTAACGAAACTCTTATCGTGTCGCCAATGCCATCGGCAAGTAAAGCACCAGTTCCAACTGATGATTTAATTCGTCCATCTTCGCCATCGCCGGCTTCGGTAACTCCAAGATGCAGTGGATAATGCATGTCATGTTGAGCCATTTCATCAACAAGTAAGCGTACAGTTTGAACCATCATAACTGTGTTTGATGTTTTCATCGAAATTACAACATCGTGAAAATTCTGTTCACGGCAAATGTTCAGAAATTCCATGCACGATTCTACCATTCCTCGCGGTGTGTCGCCGTAACGGTTCATCATCCTTTCGCTCAACGAACCGTGATTTACTCCAATTCGAATGGCTGTTTTATGTGCTTTGCAAATTTCGAGCAGAGGTATAAATCTCATGCGAATTTTTTCAAACTCAGCCTCATATTCCTCATCGGTATAATCAGAAGTATCACCGGGTTTTACGCTTCCTACGTAATTGCCGGGATTTACACGCACTTTTTCAACTTTCGATGCAGCAACATCAGCGGCATTGGCATTAAAGTGAATATCGGCAACTAATGGAACATTACAATTACGCTCACGCAAAACTTCGTGAATTTTACCTAAACTTTCAGCTTCTTTGATTCCTTGTGTTGTGAACCGTACAATTTCACCACCTGCTTCCACTATTCGTAAACATTGTGCAACTGAATTTTCAATGTCGTTGGTATCCGTATTCGCCATCGATTGAATCCGAACCGGATTATTACCGCCAAGTTTTACATTCCCAACATGAATTTCGTCGGATTTACGTCGTGCGTAATTAAACTGACTGAAAGTATTCATTTTTTTTTGATTTTTATTTGTATGACAAAATTACATTTAATTTTTTGGTTGTAAACAGAAAAAACTTCTAAAAATTTAAACTGAAATTACAACAAAGAAATTGAACTCTCACTATGGTTATGCTAAAAAACATATTTTGCAGGACAATGTTCGGTAAATTAACGTAACTTTGCACACCAAAACTAAAATTTATTTTTATCATGCATTTTCAACCAAAAATAATTCATACACTGAAAAATTACTCGAAAGAGCAATTTTACTCCGACCTTATGGCAGGTGTTATTGTAGGAATTGTTGCGTTACCACTTGCCATTGCTTTTGGTATTGCCTCTGGAGTAACTCCCGAAAAAGGTTTATTCACCGCCGTAATTGCCGGTTTTATTATTTCACTTTTGGGAGGTAGTAAAGTTCAGATTGGAGGTCCTACAGGAGCCTTTATTGTAATTGTTTATGGAATTGTACAGGAGTTTGGAGTTACGGGTCTTGCAATTGCAACCATGATTGCGGGTGTCATGCTCATTGCCATGGGTATTTTCCGACTCGGCAGTGTAATAAAATTCATTCCTTTTCCGGTAGTTGTAGGTTTTACAAGCGGTATTGCGCTCACAATTTTTACGACTCAAATTAAAGATTTGTTTGGACTGCAAACAGGCGCACTACCAGGCGATTTTATTCATAAATGGATTACTTATGGCCAATTTATAGGTACAATAAACTTTTGGGCTTTAGGTGTAGGAATTTTGTCGATTCTAATAATTGTGATTACCCCAAAATTTTCGAAAAAAATTCCCGGATCGTTACTTGCAATAATTATAATTACGGTTATAGTTTATTTTTTGCGCGATAAATTCGGTATCACGAGTATCGAAACTATTGGCGACAAATTTATGATAAACGCATCACTTCCTCACCCTGAAACTCCTACAATTAGTTTCCAAGTTATTCAGTCGTTACTGCCTACCGCATTTACAATCGCCATGTTGGGAGCAATTGAGTCGTTACTTTCAGCTACCGTGGCAGATGGTGTTACCGGTGATAAACATCACTCCAATACCGAGCTTATAGCGCAGGGAATTGCTAATGTAGTTGCCCCCATTTTTGGAGGAATTCCCGCTACCGGTGCAATTGCCCGCACCATGACTAATATTAACAATGGTGGACGAACTCCTGTTGCGGGGATAATTCACGCTGTTGTTCTTTTGTTGATTATGTTGTTTTTGGGAAATCTTACACGACATATACCAATGGCTTGTTTGGCGGGAGTTCTGATTGTTGTTTCGTACAATATGAGCGAATGGCGAACTTTTAAAGCATTGCTGAAAAACTCAAAATCGGATGTGGCAGTGCTGGTCGCAACCTTCCTGCTTACAGTTATTTTCGATTTGACAATTGCAATAGAAATTGGATTGTTGCTTGCAGTAGTGCTATTCCTTCGTCGAATATCTGAAACTACTTCAATCTCTGTATTCAAATCTGAAGTTAATGCTGTGGATTATGTTGAAGGCAATGTAGAAAACGAAAAACTGTTTTTGCCTAAAGGTGTAGAAGTTTACGAAATTGAAGGTCCTTTCTTTTTTGGTGTGGCAAGTAAATTTGAGGAAACAATGAAACAAATTGGCGATAAACCCCTCATACGGATTATCAGAATGAGAAAAGTGCCTTTTATCGACTCTACAGGTATTCATAACTTAACCAATTTGATAAAACTTTCGAAAAAGGATAAAATTCAAATTCTATTGTCGGGTGTTAATTCTAAAGTGCGCGAATCGCTTGAAAAAGCAGGAACCGACCAACTTATTGGAGCTGAAAATATTTGCGTTGACATAAACAAGGCTGTAGCAAGAGCTGAAATGTTGATTGGTAATTCTGAAAAAAGAAAGGTTTAAAATAATTTTAAAAGGTTTTGTTTTATTGTATCTTTCTAATCCTTTGGGAAAAGTTTAATAAAAATTGGTAACTTCAGATAATAATTTTAAATTAAACTGCCAATAAATTTTATTATTCCGAAGCAAAAACCTATTTTTGTATAATTTTTTTTGACAAAAATGACTAACAGGTACGAAGAGCTGATAAGTGCATTTGAACTGAAACTGAAAAAACTTGTTTCGGAATACAAGGCATTACAGGAAAAAAATCATCAGCTCGAAGAAAAACTTGCGCGGAAACAAAATGAACTTATTGAAGCGCATTACAACGTACTTGAAGTTCAAAAAAATTACGACCATTTGATCATTTCGAGAAATATGGGCGTTTCAGAAACTGAAAGAGCCGAATCGAAGAAAAAGATTGACAAACTGGTGCGGGAAATTGACAAATGTTTAGCTCTTCTTGACGAATAGAGCAATTTTATGGATGATATTTTTTTAATTCATGTACACATTGGAGGTCTGAGAATACCTCTGCGAATTCCACGAAAAGACGAGGAATTATACCGTAATGCTGAAAAACTATCCGTTCGATATCTTGAAGAATATCAGAAAAAGTATAGTAATCTTTCTTATCAGGAAGTACTTATATTGGTAGCTTTTCACATGGCAGTGGCAATTTCAAGAACTTCTGCCAACGAAGATATTGAGCCTCTTGCCCAAAAAATTAGGGAATTAGACATTGAATTAAAACAAGTGTTGAACGAAAAATAACTGAATTTTTTTAGAATTTCAGGTTATTTCATAAAACAATTTCTACCGCATACGTTGATTGAACGCTTTTCAAAGCGTTTACAGCGATATGCGTTTTTTATTTTCAGATGGAATAAATTATCTTTATAAAAATAATAACTATAAATAAATCAATGAAATATGTGGATTAATATAATAATCGGAATCATTGCTTTTGTTGCTGGCGCCGGAGGATGTTTTATCATCTTCGGTTTCAACAATAAAAAAATGAAACGCGAAATGGAGGCTGAAGCTGAACTTCTGAAAAAGAATAATCTTATTGAAGTTAAGGAAAAATTCATTCAACTCAAATCGGAACATGAGCAGCAGGTACAGCAACGTAACGGAAAAATTCAGGAACGTGAAGTAAAACTCCAACAACGCGAAATGCAATTGAATCAGCGTCAGGGTGAATTGCAGCGAAAAATGAATGAACTCGATGCTTTACGCGAAACACATGAGCAACAATTAAGCATTTTGGAGTTAAAACGCAAAGATGTAGAGCAAATGCATCGTCAGGCTCAGGAACAGCTTGAAACAATTTCTGGACTTTCAGCAGATCAAGCCAAAGAACGCCTTGTAGAAGCACTCAAAGATGAAGCTAAAACCAATGCCATGTCGTACATAAACGATATAATGGAAGAAGCCAAGATGACAGCGAATAAGGAAGCAAAACGCATTGTAGTACAAAGTATTCAGCGTGTAGCAACTGAAACAGCCATCGAAAATGCCGTTACCATATTCCATATCGAAAGCGATGAAATGAAGGGTAGAATTATCGGACGCGAAGGAAGAAATATACGTGCCCTCGAGGCTGCAACCGGTGTTGAAATTATTGTTGACGATACGCCCGAAGCCATTGTTCTTTCTGCTTTTGATCCGGTTCGGCGCGAAATTGCCCGTTTGTCCTTGCATCAACTTGTAACCGATGGACGCATTCACCCTGCACGAATTGAGGAAGTTGTAAATAAAGTACGCAAACAGATTGAAGAGGAAATTATTGAAATTGGTAAACGTACTACTATCGACCTCGGAATTCATGGTTTGCATCCTGAACTCATTCGTTTGGTTGGAAAAATGAAATATCGTTCGTCCTACGGACAAAATCTATTGCAACACTCACGCGAAGTAGCAAACCTGTGTGCAACTATGGCAGCTGAGTTAGGTTTAAATCCTAAAAAGGCAAAACGTGCCGGCTTGTTACACGATATTGGTAAAGTTCCTGATGATGAACCTGAATTGCCACACGCTGTGCTTGGTATGAGGCTTGCCGAAAAGTACAAGGAAAAACCTGATATTTGCAATGCAATTGGCGCTCACCACGATGAAGTAGAAATGGAATCACTTATGGCGCCCATCGTTCAGGTTTGCGATGCGATTTCAGGTGCACGTCCGGGCGCTCGCCGCGAAATTGTAGAAGCTTATATCAAGCGTTTAAATGATCTCGAAAATCTTGCGCTTTCATATCCCGGAGTTGTTAAAACTTATGCTATTCAAGCCGGTCGTGAATTAAGGGTGATTGTTGGCGCTGATAAATTGGATGATAAAGAAACTGAATTACTTTCCTTTGATTTAGCCAAGAAAATTCAGGATGAAATGACTTATCCCGGTCAGGTAAAAATTACCGTAATACGCGAAACAAGAGCCGTAAGCTACGCCAAGTAAATTATTCTGAATAATAAAAATTAAAAAGTGATTGATGAAGTTTCGTCAATCATTTTTTTTGTTCTATAGTTTATGTGAATATATCCATAGATAATATCAGTTGTTTTTATATTAGTGGACATGTTATCTTTGTTCCATTAATAAATCAAATAAAATTCAAAATAATTATGGCAACAATTAATAATACTCAATTTCAGGCGTTACCTTATTCGTACGATGCGCTTGAACCATTTATCGATGCACTTACAGTAGAAATTCACTACAGTCGTCACCACAAAACTTATTTCGACAATCTACAGAATGCCGTAAAAGGCACTGAAATGGAATCGTTGGAATTCAACACACTTTTTAAAAGTATCAGCAAATATCCTGCGGTAGTTCGTAACAATGGCGGTGGATATATCAATCACGTACTTTACTGGGAAAATATGAGTCCAAACGGTGGCGGTGTTCCTTCGGGTGAATTAGCAGTAGCTATCGATAAAACTTTTGGTTCGTTGGATGAACTTAAAAAACAATTTTCCGATGCCGGAAAAACACGTTTTGGAAGCGGTTGGGCATGGTTAAGTGTTGATGCTGATGGTAAACTTTTCGTAAGCTCTACACCAAATCAGGATAATCCTTTGATGGATGTGGCAGAAAAACAGGGCACTCCAATTTTGGGGATGGATGTATGGGAGCATGCTTACTATCTGAAATATCAGAATAAACGCCCGGATTATATAGATGCTTTCTGGAATGTAATAAATTGGGACGAAGTAAGCAAAAGATATGCTGATGCGCTAAAATAAAGATACAGTTTTTTTAAGGTTAGTTTAAGTTGTTAGTAATAAAGAATCGTCGCGTTGTTGGCGGTTCTTTTTGTTTTGGATAATTTACGGCATAAACTTTGATTGTCAACCAAAAAATATTTTTTAAATTCCTGAAAATAGTGTACTTTTGTAAGAAATTAATTCGCGAAATTAAAAACTGCAAATCAGCATATTTTTTTAAGTTATAAGAAAAATTTCCGAAAGGAATTAAGCTGAAATTTTGGGGCTGCTTGGTTTTGACAGCAGGCAGAAAGGGTAAGTAAGCATGTCGGGCTTTGAGGAGTCAGCCCGTTAACAAAAGGATCTCAAACAATTAACTGGCGAAACAAATTACGCTCTTGCTGCTTAATCGAATCATAGTAGATCGAGCTTAATTCCGACACAAGGTGCTGGAACGAGACATCTCCCAAAAGCCGTGGCTTCGAGGCTAATGAAATGGAGGTGCAGCTAAATCGAAGATAGTTACGGTTTGCCTTGAAACCGCAATGAAAACTTAAAGGATAAGGCGTGGATTGGTGGCTTCGGTCTTGCCTGCGCACGAAAATTTAAGCGAAGATAAACATGTAGAAAGCTTATTATTTCCTTGTTTGGACGAGGGTTCGACTCCCTCCAGCTCCACAAAAACTATTTCAATTTAGAGTAAAAGCCTGCAAAATCAATGATTTTCAGGCTTTTATGTTTTTAGAGAATTTCAAAATATTCAATTAATATCAATCTTTAGGAGACCCATTCGGGTATCCAAAGAAATAAAAGTTTCGGGTACCCGAATTAACATTCAAAATACTTATAATCAAGCAGTTCAATCAATGAACATCTTGTATATTATTTAAAGAACAAGTATTTTTGAACAATTCTAAAGGTTACCACAATGAATGCAAAACTTTCCATTCTCTTTTACGCAAAGAGAGCAAAAACCACAACAAATGGTTTAATTCCAATTTACATCCGAGTTACTGTCGATGGACAAAGAATCGAATTTAGCACTAAACGCTACACAGCACCTGAAAAATGGTTCAAAGAAGGAAGTTGTTTAAAGGGATCAAGTGCTGAAGCCAAATCCATCAACTCATATCTTGATGCACTTAAAGCAAAAGTTTACGACTACCAGCAACAACTTATTCGTGAGGATGAGCTTGTCAACTTTGAAAATATGAGGAATAAAATATTGGGGATTGATAAACAATGTCATTTACTTATAAGTATTTTCAGGCAACATAATAACGAGATAAAAGCACTTGTTGGCAAAGACTACGCAGCTGCAACCTTTGTACGGTATGAAACTTCGCTAAAACATACCTTGGATTTTATGAAATGGAAGTACAAAATATCGGATATTGATATCAGAAAGATAGATCATGAATTTATTACCAGTTATGAATTTTATTTGAAAAGCGTTTGTAATTGCTGCCAGAACACGGCTTCAAAATACATAAAGAACTTTGGTAAGATTATCCGGATTTGTTTGGCCAATGGCTGGCTTCTGAAAAATCCGTTCATCAACTACAAAAGTAAGCAGGTTGAAGTTGAACGGTCATATTTATCAATGGAAGAAATTGAGACTATTTACAATAAAAATTTTGCTACCGAACGGCTTAACCAGGTAAAAGATATTTTTCTGTTTAGCTGCTTTACAGGCCTTGCTTATGCTGATGTTAAGAAACTTTCCCGAAGTAATATTGCTATTGGAATTGATGGTGAACGGTGGATATATATCAATCGCACAAAAACTGATACCAGATCTAACATCCCAATTCTTCCCATTGCAGCAACTTTACTTGAAAAATACGAAGACCACCCACAAGTTGTAAATCAGGACAAGCTTCTACCCTTACTAAGTAATCAAAAAATGAATGCTTATCTAAAGGAAATTGCAGATACATGTGAGATAACCAAAGAGCTAACATACCATATAGCCCGTCATACCTTCGCCACCACCGTCACACTTTCAAACGGGGTACCAATCGAAAGTGTTTCCAAAATGCTCGGTCATAAAAACCTCAAAACAACTCAGCATTATGCAAAGATTTTGGATTTAAAAGTAAGTAATGATATGCTAATTTTGCAACTTTAGTTCCTGTCCATTTGTTCTTTTTGGTTGGTTGTTTACTCCCAGAAAACTCGGATAACCTATCAATTTGTTGTAATTTCTTATTAAGATAAATTCTTAGCATTTCATTAGAAAGTATCTTGGCAACCTTATAATCGTAACAGGTAGAGAAAGCGGTATCATTAATAAATTGAAAGCTCTCAACTCCAAGTCTTATATTAGGTTTTCCTCTACGAAAATAATAATCGTCTATATGTATTGCATTTGAGCGATAATATTGATAAAAATCTAAATTTTTATTGAAAAAGAAAGTCAAGCTATTTAATTCATGTTCATAATAGTTCTTTTGAATAAGATTGCTTCCATTGGGTCGTTTTTGTTCAATTGTATATAATTTATTGAAATATAATAGCTTGCTTAAAACCTGAGGTTTCATTTCCTTGAAAAAACAAATTTCTTCCTGCTCATTTTTAAATCCAAATTCCAGCAATTTATTTTTCAATGCATGTATTCGAACTTGAAGGAATTCAACCATATGTAATGCTTCTTCAATGGAAATATCGCAACCTTCAAGATCAATGGAAGAAATCTGCTCTGAAATTTCTTTCATTATTTGAATAAAAGTCTCTTTCAAAATTATAGTCAAGATAGAGTTTTTATAATCAACATATTACATAACGCCTTTTATTTACTCACAAGGTTCGTTTTGTTTTGTTGATTTTTCCATACCAATGCACTTGCACCAACAATAGCAGCATCACCAGAAACAAGTTTAGAGGGTAGTACCTTGATTTTATTTTTATAAACGGTCAACAGGTGGTCTTCCATACTTTCAATTGTAGGTAGCAATAACAAATTTCCAGCTGCCATCGGACCACCAAAAAGGAAAATTGCTTCAGGACTAAAATGATGAACCGTATCTGCTAATGCTTGTCCCAACCATTTACCAGTAGAATAAAAAACTTCCAAGGCAATTTTATCACCTTTTAAGGCTGCTTCACAAATATTTTTTGCAGTTAGTTCATTGAATGATTAACCTGCCAACAAACTTTTGGTATCATTATATTGTGCAAGCAACTCAAATGCAGTTCGTTTCATTCCTGTAGCAGAGCAATAAGCTTCGAGATGGCCTCTCACCCCACAGCCACATAAACGTCCATTTGGAATGAGCATGGTATGGCCACATTCACCAGCAAAACCATCTTGCCCGTAAACCAAATTTCCATTGACAACCAGTCCACTTCCCACACCCGTACCTAAGGTGTACATTACAAAATTTTTCATGCCAGTTTGAAGCAAATTATTGATATTGCCTGATAGCTTATTTGTATACTCTGTAATATCGTCATATTTTGCTGTGGAGAAATAATCTTTAGCTAATACATTGCCATTTTGATCTACT
>CAYONE010000075.1:0-23022 GCA_964405245.1 uncultured Paludibacter sp. | reverse complement strand
TCTCTGTTAAACTCACTGAAAGCACAAAAACATTAGATGAAGTTGTAGTTGTCGGTTATGGAGTTCAAAGAAAAAAAGATTTAACCGGCTCTACCGTCTCAGTAGGGAGTAGTGTGGTTAAAGACAAACCTGTTTCGAATCTTGCTGAAGCACTGCAAGGGCGTGCAGCCGGTGTGATGATTACTAATTCAGGTTCACCCGGAAGTAATAGTTCAATTCGTATACGTGGTTTGGGATCAATTAACGATTGTTCTCCTTTAATTGTCATCGATGGTGTTCCAACCGATCTGAACCTAAATGCAATAAATCAAAACGATGTTGAGACAATTGACATTCTAAAAGATGCATCTGCAACTGCAATTTATGGTTCCAGAGGCGCAAACGGTGTAGTTCTAATTACAACAAAAAAGGGGAAATCAGGACAAGGTGTAATTTCATTTAGCGCTAATACTGCAATAAACAATGCTATTGGGACTCCAAAATTGCTTAATGCCAGTCAGTTCGCTTCGTTGCATAACGAAATGATGCTAAACGGAGGACAACCTCAACGACCTGACTTCACTGACCCTACGCTCTGGGGTGAAGGTACTAATTGGTATGATGCTCTTATACAGAGCGGAAAAATGCAAAATTACCTGCTATCTTATTCTGGTGGAAGTGATAATAACAATTATTATGTCTCAGCGGGTATATTTGATCAAAAAGGTATAGTTATTAATACTGATTTTAAACGCTACACATTTCAATTCAACAACGAAGCTAAAGTTCGTAATTGGTTGAAATTCGGAAACAATCTAACACTTAGTCACGATTTAAAACGCAATGGTTCTTATAATATTCTGGGAACTATGCAATCGCTACCTACTCAGCCTATATATAACGAAGATGGAAGTTATTCTGGACCAGGTAATAGTGCTATCTGGTACGGTGATATGCGTAATCCGATAGGAACTGCCAATGTAGAAAAATCAGAAACCAAGGGATACAATCTGTTGGGAAATATTTTCGGAGAAATCAACATTTCTAAAAAAGTTTTCTTGAAATCTTTGGTAGGAGTTGATTATAAAGATTGGAGTTCAGTTTCATTTTCTCCTAAATATGATTGGAAACCAATACCTGCTCCAACTTCAACCAGAAGTGAGAGTTGGAATAAATCTATAACTTATTTATGGGATAATACAATCACATATATGGACACTTTTGCTGAAAAACATAATATCAATGTAATGATAGGTTCGAGTGCACAAAGTAATCTTTTTAGATATATAAATGGAAGTAAAGAGGATTTTTTATCCGATGATTACAATCAACTAAACAATGGGCTACTAAATCCGCTCATTGGTGGTGGTCAGAGTGAATGGGCATTGCTGTCTTTTTTCGGACGTGCAAATTATAATTACGACAATAAATATCTTTTGACAGCAACTTTGCGTCGCGATGGTACTTCTCGTATTTCTACAAACAATCGTTGGGGAACATTTCCGTCATTCTCGGCAGCGTGGCGTTTTACAGAAGAATCATTTTATAACAAAAATAAAATTCTTACTGACGGAAAATTACGCATAGGTTATGGCGAAACAGGAAATCAGTCTCCGTTAGATCCTTATGCATACATTACAAGATTAAAAACTTCACAATATGTTTTCAATGACACACCAGTTGCTACTCTTTACCCCTTAGTAATGCCAAGTCCTGAGATTAAATGGGAAACCGTAAAACAATGGAATATTGGTATTGATACTCACTTTTTTGATCAGGCTTTAAGTATCACTTTAGATGCTTATTTGAAAAACACGAGCAATATGTTAGTAGGAATGGCAGTACCCATAACTACAGGATATTCTGACAGCTATACACCGCAGATTAATGTAGGAAAAGTACAAAATCAAGGAATAGAATTAACTATCTCATCTAAGAATATAAAGAGTAATAATTTTGAGTGGATTACTGAAGCGAATGTTTCGTATAACAAAAATAAAGTCTTGAAACTCGATGGTGATGTTCCAATGTATTTTGGAGTACAAACACACACAGTAGGGAAGCCAATTGGTGCATATTATGGCTATGTAACCAACGGTATCTTTCAAAATTGGGATGAAGTTAATTCTTATGCAGTACAAAAACCATCTCAAGCAGGAGGACAAGGAACTTCTCCAGGAGATATTCGATTCAAAGATCTTGACAATAATGGTGTTATAAATGATAATGATCGGACATTCCTGGGTAACCCTACTCCTTCTTGGATATTCTCTATGAATAACAGTTTCAATTTTCACAACTTTGATCTCCAAATTTATTTTCAGGGTGTAGCGGGAAATGAAATATATAATGGAACGCGATCTTCACTTGAAAGCATGTCGACAGTAACTAATCAATCAATAAAAATGCTTGATAGATGGACTGGCGAAGGCACCAGTAACTCCATTCCACGCGCAGTGTATGCCGATCCGAATAATAATAATCGTGTTTCTGACAGATTCCTTGAAGATGGTTCATACTTGCGCTTGAAAAATATCACTTTAGGATATACGCTTCCTAAAAAATCGTTGTCCAAAATCTATATGTCTGGTGCACGTATGTTTATTTCTGCACAAAACTTACTTACGTTAACACGTTATTCCGGTTTTGACCCTGAAGTTTCGGGTATTGATTCTGGTAGTTACCCTATGACCAGAACAATCAGCCTTGGTCTTGATATAAAATTTTAAACCAATATAAATAATACGCAATCATGAAAAAACTAATTTATATCACAACGATATTTTTATCTGTTCTAATGGTGTCATGTGATGACTTCTTAAATAAGTCACCTTATGAAGATCCAGGAGCAGAGACCATAAAAGATGAAGCAAGTGCTATTGCACTCACCAATGCTGCTTACCAGCCTTTACAACGTCCAAAATTATATAATATGCGTATCTGGACATTGGACATTATAGCTGGGAATAGTCAAGTAGGTGCCGGTGGCGGTAGCGATGGCATAGAAACAGTTCAATTAGCAAACTTTGTGGCAGATGCTGATAATTTTGCCACTATTGACTTTTGGAGAGGACCTAATCCGGGAATCCTTTATTGCAATACTGTTTTAGCAAATGTCCCTGAAATGGATATTAGCGAAAGTATCAAGAATCGTTGTATTGGCGAAGCTAAATTTTTACGTGCACATTACTTCTTCTTGTTGGTTCAGCTCTATGGAGATGTGCCTATGAGCTTAAAGCCTGCAAACGCAGGTGATGACTTATTTCCTCGCCGTGTAGGAAAAGATACCATTTACAACGAAGTGATTATACCAGATTTGAAAGAAGCCATAAAATTGCTTCCAACACGGGAAGAATACAGTACTATCGATAAAGGTCGTGCATCAAAAGGAGCAGCCTATGGAATGTTGGCAAAAGTATATCTCACGCTTGGCAAATATGAAGAATGTATTGAAATGTGTGACGAAGTAACTAAATTAGGATATACTCTTAATCCTGACTATAGTGATTGTTTTGGTGGCGAAGCTAAGAATAAGAACACTGCTGAGTCATTGTTTGAAGTTCAGTATTACGGAAAGACAAAAGCCGGTTTCTTCGACGACGAAAATCAGGCAGCATGGCATAGTACTTTTATGGGGCCACGTAATCAGGAATTTGTTGGAGGTGGTTATGGTTGGAATCAACCAACGCAAGAGTTTGTAGACCAGTATGAAACTGGAGATTTGCGAAAAGACAAGACCATTCTTTATGAAGGTTGCCCGGCATTTGGAGGGAAAAAATATCTTTCAACCATGTCGATGACAGGCTACAATGTACGTAAATTTCTTGTGCCACTATCTATTTCGCCTGACTACAACACCAATGCAGCAAACTTTGTAGTACTTCGCTATGCGGACGTACTGCTAATGAAAGCTGAAGCTTTGAACGAACTTGGACGTACTAATGATGCCGTAGAACCACTTTATTTAGTGCGTAAGCGTGCCGGATTAACAAATAAATCAATCTTACAAAACCTTACACAAGATCAAATGCGACAAAGAATCATTAAAGAACGTCGCGTAGAACTTGCGTTTGAAGGACATCGCTGGTTCGATATGATTCGTATTGATAACGGACAATATGCATTGGATTTCTTTCACTCTATAGGAAAAGTAAATGCTGTCCGCAAACACTTACTGTTTCCAATTCCACAAAAGGATATTGATACTAATCCTAATTTGAAACAAAATCCGGGATATTAAGAATCATGAAGTTAAAACAAAAAATAAATTTGATAAGATGAAAACTATATATAGAATATTAATCTCCACAGTTTTTTTATTGCCGTTACTTTTTGTTTCGTGCAACGAAGATTTAATGGAAACAAACAAAGGAGAAACTGCGCTTAAACTAAAAGCAAATACTACTGATTTGGTTTTAGATGTACTTAATCCTAATTCAAGTGTTTTAAATTTCGAGTGGACAACAGGTACAAATAATGGTACAAATGCTGCAATAAGTTATCAATTCCAAATTACAAACGAAGATAGCAATTTCGAATCTGGCATCACTTATGAATTAGGAAAGAATACGACTTCGATAGTATACACAAACGAAACTTTAAATTCAGTTTTATTAGATTCTCTAAATGCCAAATCCGATTCTGTAATCACAGTGAAAGCGCGTGTAATAGCTACCGTTCTTGCAGCAGGTACAGAACCTCAAATTTCCGAATCTTTTACAGTTAAGATTAAGACCTATAAACCAATCGCTAAAAATCTCTATTTGATTGGAGGAGCTGCACCTAATGGTTGGAATGCTGATAATGCTACTAAAATGAATTCTGTTAATGGAACGACAGGTGGATTCACATGGCAGGGGCGTTTAAATGCTGGAGAACTAAAATTCATTACGAAGCTTGGAAACTTTCTACCATCCTACAACAAAGGCGTTGAAGACAATCAACTTATTTATCGTGAAACAGAAGACCAACCGGATAATAAATTCACTATTAGCAAATCGGGACAGTATAAGGTTACTGTAAATATAATCACTTTAAACATTAGTATTGAGGAGTTAGACGCTCCTGAATTTGGTGATTTATGGTTTGTTGGAGGATTCTCCGGCTGGACATTCAAAGAAATGAGAGTGGATATGCTTGATCCTTACATCTACCATTATAACGCAGAATTAAACTCATCAAATAGTAGTGATGAATTTAAAATTGCAACTGCCAATAATTTTGACCAAACAACAGTATTTTTACGTCCTGCTGTAAATGGACAAGGCGCTGGAACTGGATTAAGTGTTGTGAAGTGGTCGGAAAGTGAGAATACCAATGATAATAAATGGAAACTTGCACCTGGCATTTATAAAATAACCCTGAATTTGCGTACCATGAAAGTAGATATTGTACCATTTACCCCATTCTCGATGATTTATCTTGTAGGCGATGCAACACCTAATGGTTGGGATATTGGCAATGCAACTGCTATGGATGCTGTGAGTGGAAATTCGTTTAAATTCACATGGACTGGCCATTTAAATGCTAAAGAAATTAAATTCACTTGTGATAGAAAAACTGATTGGAATGGAGCTTTTTTCCTTGCAACCAGTGGAGGAGCTAACCCGAGCGGAAGCGAGGAGCAAATGTTGTACAGCAATGTGGGATCAAACCCCGATAATAAATGGAATATTACCGAAGCCGGTACCTATACAATAGAGTTAGATCAATTGCAGGAAACTGTAAAATTCACCAAACGTTAAAATTATATCAATCATGAAGAAAACAATATATTTAATTGTCGCTTTAACGACATTAATTGTGTCGGGCTGTAGCAGCGATTATTTTGAAACCACAAATAATCCTCTTTCTTATGGAGAATCATATATTGACATTACAATCTCTACTGACAAAGCTCTATATAATCCGGGAGAAACAGTCAAATTCATTGCAAAGGGTATTCCAGATGGAGCTAAGGTTCGCTACACATATCTTGGTAATGTAATAAGTGAGACTGATTTATCAACTGAGACATGGTCATGGACAACTCCCAATGACGATTACAGAGGCTATATGGTGGAAATTTATACCATTGAAAATGGTGTAGAAAAGTTAATCAATAATATCGCAGTAGATGTTTCTTCCGATTGGGCAAAATTTCCGCGATACGGTTTTGTTTCAGATTACGAAAAAATGGATAACAAATTCATTAGCCGGAATATTGATATTTTAAATAGATATCATATTAACGGATTGCAATTTTACGATTGGTTATACGACCATCAACGCCCACTTGCGGGTTCTGTTGAAAATCCGTCAACTTCGTGGGAAGATATTTTCTATCGTACAAATTATTTTTCTACTGTAAAATCATACATTGATGAAGCCAAAGCGAAAGGGATGAAAACAATGTTTTATAATCTCTGTTACGGTGCTACAAAAAATGCAGCATCCGATGGCGTAAGCGATGAATGGTATGCATATAAAGATCAAAATCATTCAGAGAAAGATTATCATGATCTTTCAGGAGGACGAAGTCACATTTGGGTGCTTGATCCGGGAAACGAACAGTGGCAAGCCTATTTAGTGGCGCGCAACAAAGACGTTTATCAGGCGCTTGGTTTCGATGGCTTCCATATAGACCAGTTGGGTTACCGGGGCGATCGATACGATTATAATGGAAAATCGATCGATATGAGTAAAGGATACGGTTCGTTTATTAATGCAATGAAAACGGCAGAGCCGGATAAACGCTTGCTGTTTAATGCTGTTGGTGGTTATGGTCAGGAAGCTATCGCAAATGCACCTGTCGACTTCCTTTATGTGGAAGTTTGGGGAGCCCGCGATGGAGATAACCCCGATATGAGTTATGGAGATATGATTGCACTAATGCGCGATAATGTTTCAAAAAGTAATCCTGAAAAGAACATAGTACTTGCCGCATACATGAACTATAACGTGAGTAGTGTTGGCTTTGTAAACAAACCTGGAATTTTGTTGGCAAACTCAGCCATTTTTGCGTGGGGTGGATCACATTTAGAATTAGGCGAGCATTACCTCATTAATGAATATTTCCCCAGCAACAATTTACAATTAAAAGCAGATTTGGGCAAAGCATTAATAAACTATTATGACTTTATGGTTGCTTATCAAAATCTGCTTAGGGATGGAGGTGATTTTCAGGCAGCAGAGGTGGCTTTTACCAACAGTAATATTGTTGCAACTCGTTGGCCGGCAGCTAAAGGGCAGGTCGCTACTATTGGAAAAAAAGTAAATGGAAAAGATATTTACCACCTGATAAACTTTACTGATGCAAATACAATGGTTTGGCGTGATCCTAAGGGAACTCAAGCAGAACCCAATCTGATAGATGCCCCCGAAGTAAGCGTAAATGTTTCCGGCACTGTTTCTAAAGTGTGGTTTGCCTCACCCGATGTTAATCGCGGAGTAGCTCAGAATCTACAGTTTGTTCAAACAGGAAACAATGTGACGGTAACGCTCCCATCATTGAAATATTGGGATATGATAGTTGTCGAATACTAAATACAGTTGGAAATAACTTAATGAAAAGGTATAAATCTATATTGGGCTTTCTATTTGTACTTCTCCCGGCAATTTTATTTGCCGGGGAGTGTACTTCATACAGCTTAAAAGGTAATGAAGTTCAGTTTAACTGTTCTGATAATACTAAATTATCACTTAAAATATGTAGCGAGTCGGTAATAAAAGTATGGTACGATCCGAAAGGTGTTTTAGAGCAAAACAAACCATCCTTTGCTGTAATCAATGATTCACTAGGAATTAGTACTAAAATTGAAGTAAGCGATCAATCTGCTTGCTATGAGCTATATACAAGCAAACTGCGCATTAGGGTTAATAAAAATCCGATGCAATTACAGATATTTGATAAATGGCAAAAACTGGTTTTTAGTGACTATAAAGATAACGGGCATCTATCAGATGCCGACAAAAAGAGAAAAAAAGCATATAAGATATTGCGCAAAGATGAACTTTTTTTCGGTCTGGGAGAAAAAACAGGGTCATTGAACCGTCGTGGTCGTGAGTATAAAATGTGGAACAGTGACAAGCCATGTTACAGTACTACAGAAGATCCACTATACAAAAGCATTCCCTTTTTCTTGAGTAATTATCAATACGGAATATTTTTGGATAATACCTACAAAACAGAGTTTAAGTTTGGAACAGAGTCGGATGATTATTATTCATTTGAAGCTCCTGATGGTGAGTTTATATATTATTTTATTTTCGGCAAGGATTATAAAGAAATATTAAGTCAATATATTACGCTGACAGGCAAACCCATAATGCCTCCAAATTGGGCATTCGGATTTTCGCAAAGCCGGGGGCTTTACACTAGTGAAAAGCAGGCAATTGAAATTGCTTCAGAATTTAGAAAAAGACAAATTCCTTGTGATGTGATTTATCAGGATATTGGTTGGACACAACATTTGCAAAATTTTGAGTGGAGACAAGGAAATTATCATAATCCTCGTGAAATGGTATCCAAACTCAAAGACAAAGGATTTAAGATGATTTTGTCGCAGGATCCTGTTATTTCAAAGGCAAATAATAATCAATGGACGGAAGCGGACAGTCTGGGTTTTCTGGTAAAGGATGTTCGCAGCGGAAAATCATATGATATGCCCTGGCCTTGGGGAGGAAATTGCGGAGTGGTAGATTTTACTAATCCTGAAGTTGCAAACTGGTGGGGCAAATACCAACAAAAGCCATTGGATGATGGAGTAAAAGGTTTTTGGACTGATATGGGCGAACCTGCTTGGAGTAATGAAGAAGATGTTGACAGATTAAACATGAAACATCATGCAGGAATGCACGATGAAATACATAACGTATTTGGATTAACATGGGATAAAGTTGTGAAAGAACAATTTGAAAAACGAAATCCGGATAAGCGCATATTTCAAATGACCCGTGCAGCTTATGCAGGATTACAACGCTACACATTTGGTTGGACTGGTGATAGCGGAAATGGAAATGACGTTCTTGAAGGTTGGGGACAACTGGCGAATCAGATTCAAATTGGTATTTCAGCCGGGTTGGGTGGAATTCCTTTCTGGACTACCGACATATCGGGTTACTGCGGAGATATAACCAATTATCCTGCCATGGCGGAGTTATATACACGTTGGATGCAATTTGGAGTGTTTAACCCTTTGAGCCGTGCACACCATGAGGGTGACAATGCGGTAGAACCCTGGAAGTTTGGCGAAACTGCCGAAACTAACTGCAAAGCAGCAATTGAGCTTAAATACCAATTGTTCCCATACATTTACAGTTATGCACGTGAGGCTCATGATACTGGGTTACCAATAAATAGAGGGCTTTTTATGGAATTTCCGAATGATACAGAAGCAATCCAAACTGAAAACCAGTTTATGTTTGGTAAAGAACTATTAATTGCTCCCGTAGTAAAAAAGGGGGAGCGAGTTAAGAAAGTTTATTTGCCCGAAGGTGAATGGATTGATTTTAACAACAAACAGACTAAATACTCAGGTGGGCAAAGTATTATGTTTAACTCGCCATTGAATATTATTCCAATGTTTGTAAAAAAAGGCTCAATAATACCTATGATGCCTGTTATGCAATACATTCATGAACAAAAAGAATATCCGCTTTATGTTCACATTTTCCCTGATAATATAGGCGAAACAGCAAGTTTTGATTTGTACGAAGATAATGGCGAAGATTTAGGATACCTAAAAGACGTATTCTCTCGAACACTTTTTCAATGTACAACAACAATATCAAACGGATACAAAATTGTGATTACAGCCAACGATAAGGGTTTTAAACAGGCAGATAAACGTGATATGGTATTGATATTAAACGGGATAGAGAGAAAGCCTCAAGTAATTAAGTCAAACGGGAAGAAAATTAAATTTGTTAAACAAAACAAGTTCAGTTCAGACCAAGAAGCTATAAACTGGACGTGGATTAAAAACACCAAAGAATGTAGAATTAAAATTGCTGATTCAAGAATAAACTATTCCATAACAATTAATTAGCAAGAATAAATTTTTCAACAACAACCCAATACAAATTGTATAATTAAATAAATTTCAAACACTTTAAATTTTATTTTTATGAAAACATCTTTACTTAAAATGGCAGTCATTATAATGACTCTTGTGATGACAACTTCACTTTCTGCAAGTCGGAAATTGTGTTTAATTGGTGATGCAACCCGTTACGGTTGGGATAAAGGTAATGCGTCGCCAATGATTCAGGACCCGACCAATCCATCAGTATTTTACTACAATGCCTGGCTTAAAACAGGTAATTTTAAGTTTATACTGGAAAATACCGATGACTCATGGCTACCAACATGGAATAAAGCAGATGACACTCACATTGTAAAACGTGCTTCTGGTAGCGATCCAGATAACCAATTTAATATTTTAACTGCTGGAAATTATTCAATTACTGTAGATACTACTACTCTTACTATTTCAATTGTACCAATGACAGAAACAGCAGAAATTAGCTTTAATACTGTATTTATGGTAGGAGATGCAACGCCCAATGGTTGGGATATCGCTAATGCAACAGAATTGACTAAAAGCTCAACCAATCCTTATGAATTTAGTTATTCAGGGGCAATGAGCATTGGTGAATTTAAATTACCTGTTAATAGAAATTCTGGATGGGGTCAGGATTTTTTCATGAAATCTTCAGATACTCAAATGGCACTTCAAAAGTCACCTGATTCTAAATGGGATATAACAGAAGCAGGTAATTATGATATTGATATTAATCTGCAAACCCTAAGCATTACTATTGAAAAGCAAACAACAACTTTGTCGCCAAATTTCAATACGAGTAAAATTGCTCTGAAGAACAACTTGGTTAGCGATATACTCCGTTTTACAAGTAAAGGCGATTTTAATTATCGGATTTTTACTGCAAGTGGTCTAATAGTTCAAATCGGAGAATCGAAAAACGGACAAATTGATGCTTCTCGTCTGAATTCCGGAGTGTTCTTTATCGAAGCTGATAAAAATATTTTTAAGTTTATTAAAAAATAACCATTATTAAAAGTACAACCAGCGACTTACAAATATGTATTCGCTGGTAGTATTTATTGAAAACTTAGTTAATTAATTCTGATAATGGTGTTAAAGGTATTCTTTGTTCTATTTATATTATTCAGTCAAATCGGATTTGCAACTACGCGTCCTGTTGCACCTTTATACTGGTCGGCATACGAATATTGTTACAAAGCTAGTGCAAATGGAATGTTTGGTGGAGCAATCCCGGAATCTGAATGGAAGAAGAATATTGATTGGGTTGAGAAAAATTTAAAGCCTTTTGGCTATAATATGGTCTGTATAGACGGTTGGGGCGATGACTATTCATTTAACGAAAATGGATATCGTACAAAACATGCAAGTGGGCAGGGAGCCTCTGGCAGTATAAATTGGAGCAACGATTATGCTTGGTGGGCCACATATCTTAATTCAAAAGGAATGTCACTGGGAATGTATAATAATCCTCTATGGATCAACAAAAAAGCTGCTAATTGCAGAATAAAAGGGCGCACAGACCTTACAGTAGGCAGTCTGATCAATGAAAAAGAAAAAACGACTTGGTTCACATGGGTTCAAGTGGATAGGCCAGGAGCTGAAGAATATGTAAAAGGCTATATACAGTATTATGCCGATATGGGGGTTACTTATTTACGTGTCGATTTTCTATCATGGTTCGAAGATGGAAAGGATAAATTACCTGAGCTAAGTAATGAAATAAACAGACCGAAAGAGCATTACCGTACAGCTCTGAGATGGATGAAAGAGGCCTGCGATGCGAATAACATCATTTTAAGTCTGGTCATGCCACACTTATATAACAACGCAGAAAATGAAATAATAGCTGCTCCTAATTCTCTGATTCGCATAAACGAAGATGTTTGTGATGGTGGATGGTTTCGTTTAAGTGAAATAAATAGAGGTCAATCGCATAGCATTTGGTCGAAATATCACAACATGTTTGATGGCTTTGTATATTGGTCGAGAGTTTCTGATAAAATGATACTTGATGGAGATTTTACACGATTGAACACATTTGCGAATTATGCTGAAAAGAAAACGGCTATTTCGTTACAAATAATGGCCGGTGGACCAATTGCAGTAGCTGACCAATATTCTACTATTGGCGATAACCTGCGATATTATACAAACAATGAACTGCTTGATTTAAACAAGGAAAAATTTATAGGGCAGCCACTCTCAAACAATCCTTTAGACGAAAAAAGCCAGATATGGAAAGGCCAAACAGAAAATGGCGACTGGATTGTAGGATTGTTTAATAGAAACAATTATGCTACAGTTCGATCTTTTAATTTATATAATGAACTAGGCATTAATAAAGCAAACGTACGCGAGTTGTGGTCCAAAACTGATTTAGCGGATGTAACAAAACTTGAAGAAAGTATTGAACCTCACGGTTGTAGAATATTTAGAATCTCCAATGATAATACAACCAGTATTCAGAAGGTATTGCAATCGGGAATAAAACTATATCCAACATTGATCAAAGACTATATAAATATTGATATTTGCAGTCCGAGGAATCCATTTTTTAGTATATACAATACGAATGGAAAGCTTATTTATAGTTCAAAATTAGTTGATAACTCAAATCAAATTGATTTGAAAAATGGGACCAATAATGGGGTTTATATGGTCAGGATTGCCAATGGAGATAATTCAGAGACATTTAAAGTCAATATTCATGCAGATTGACTTAGTAAAAAAGTACAATGTGTGTAACCAAAAATTACAAAAAGAAATTATTAAAGATAAGAATAGATATGAGAAGAATTAAGGTGTTTTTTATTTTGTGTATTTTATTCACAGGATCGGTATTTTCCATCGACTTAACGTCTCCTGATGCAAACATTAAAATGAAGTTTTCAATCAAAGATAATGGTTTTCCTGTTTATGAACTTTCGTATAAAGGTAATGCCATAATAAAACCAAGCAAACTGGGGTTGGAATTGTTGGGAGAGAATGAAAAAGTAGAGTTTGGGAAAGAGTTGAGCAAAAAAAAGCAGAGAGATTCACAAAACTCAATGTATCATAATTTTACTGTAATAAAAACAGAAATAGCCACTTTCAACGAAACTTGGAAACCAGTTTGGGGCGAAGAAGCGAGCATTCGTAATCATTATAATGAACTAATGGTGCACTTAAAACAATCGGGATCTGATCGTGAAATGGTGATTCGGTTCAGATTGTTTAATGATGGATTAGCATTTAGATATGAGTTTCCCTCGCAAAAAAATTTAAGGTACTTCAAGATCAAAGAAGAACTCACGCAATTTGCTATGACAGCTGATCATACAGCGTGGTGGATACCGGGCGATTACGACACGCAGGAATATGATTATACCAAATCTCGTCTTTCTGAGATAAGAAAAAAGATGGAAAATTCAATTACTGGAAATCTGGCTCAAACATCATTCTCTACTTCTGGAGTACAAACTTCACTGCAGATGAAAACTGATGAAGGAATTTATATTAACTTGCACGAAGCTGCTTTGATAAATTATGCATGTATGCATTTGAACTACAACGAAGATGAAATGGTGTTCGAGTCGTGGTTAACCCCCGATGCTATGGGAGTAAAAGGTCATTTGCAATGTCCTGCTACATCGCCTTGGCGAACAATAATTGCAAGTGATGATGCGCGCGACATATTGGCATCGCGTATGACCTTGAACTTAAATGAGCCTTGTAAAATTGAAGATACATCGTGGATAAAACCAGCAAAATATGTTGGTGTCTGGTGGGAAATGATTGCCGGTAAAAGCGATTGGTCATATACTTGGGATTTTCCGAGCATTCATTTGGGAGTTACTGATTATACGAAAGCCAAGCCACATGGGCGCCATGGTGCAACTACCGAAAATGTGAAACGCTATATCGATTTTGCTGCTAAGCATGGGTTTGATGGTGTGTTGGTGGAAGGTTGGAACGAAGGCTGGGAAGATTGGTTTGGTAACTCGAAAGATTATGTGTTCGATTTCGTAACTCCCTATCCGGATTTTGACCTGATTAAAATACGTGATTATGCAGAATCGAAAGGCGTTTTCATGATTATGCATCATGAAACTTCGGGCTCGACACGCAATTACGAACGACATCTTGATAAAGCATTCCAGTTTATGAATGAACACGGCTATCCATCGGTTAAGACTGGATATGTGGGACCCATTTTACCACGTGGCGAAAATCATTACAGTCAATGGATAGTAAATCATTATCAACATGTACTTGAAAAAGCTTCCGAATATAAAATCATGGTCAATGCACATGAAGCAGTTCGCCCTACCGGCATCTGCCGTACATGGCCAAATTTAATTGCAAACGAATCGGCACGAGGCACGGAATATCATGCTTTTGCTACAATAAATCCGAATCACACTACGATTCTACCATTTACACGTTTAATCGGTGGTCCTATGGATTACACACCTGGTATATTTGAACTTGATGTCAACAAGGTGAATCCAAATAATAAATCGAAAGTTCAGACTACTATAGCCAACCAACTCTCACTTTATGTAACTATGTCGAGTCCGTTGCAAATGGCCGCTGACTTGCCCGAAAATTACGAAAAACACCTAGATGCGTTTCAATTTATAAAAGATGTAGCTATTGATTGGGATAAAAGCATTTATCTCGAAGCCCATCCCGGTGAATATATAACCGTTGCTCGTAAAGCCAAGGGATCCGAGAACTGGTTCGTTGGAAACACAACGGGTATTGAGAAGTTTACATCGAATGTATCCTTCGGTTTTTTAACTCCGGATAAACAATATATTGCAACAATATACGCAGATGCAAAAGATGCAAATTACAAAATAAATTCTCAGGCATATTCCATTCGAAAAGTAGTAGTAACCAGTAAATCAAAATTAAGGCAAATTGCTGTTGAAGGAGGTGGATATGCCATAAGTATTTTTCCAGTAAAAGATAAGTCGCAAATTAAGGGATTAAGAAAATTGTAAGGTATTACAACCTTTTTAATAGATTGACAATAAACCTAAAATCATTGAGGCGAATCAGAAAAAAATAAGATACGTAAAAAATAAAGAGTTTGATTCTATCAAAAACACATTTGGTTGGACATGGAACGAAGCAAACAAAGAATGTCGGATAAAAATTACGGACACAAGAATTAAATATTCAATCACAATCAATTAACTCTACATTATGAATACGAAAATCAAAAATCTAATTCTAATCAGTTTTTTCGTAGCTTATAGTTCTATAACGGAATCATTTGCTGAACGAAAAATCTGTATTATTGGCGATGCTTTGGCTGGCGTTACTTCGTCAAGTGGTTGGGACAAAGGAAGTGCTTCTCCTTTGACCAATGTGATTAATTCATCCACAACCTTCTGTTACAAAGGGTATTTGAATGCCGGTAATTTTAAATTTATTTTAGAAAATACCGATGATTCATGGTTACCAACATGGAATAAAACTGATGATACTCATTTGTATAAAAGAACTTCTCAATTACAAGGAGATAATTTATTTAATATTTCTACCGCTGGGAACTATGCAGTTACTATAGATACAGCAGCACTGACAATTAAAGTTGAAACATTAACGGAAACCACACCAATTAATTTTAATAGTGTGTTTATGGTTGGTACTGCTACCTCCATTAATTGGGAAATCACTAATTCTATTGAACTAACAAAAAATCCGGGAAATCCATTTGAATTTAGTTATAAAGGGCATTTAAATGTAGGAGAATTCAAATTTCCCGTGAATCGAAATTCTTCTTGGACACAAAACTTCTTTATGAAGGCTTCAGACTCACAAATGGTACTCCAAAATAGTCCGGATGTAAAGTGGACCATCACCGAAGCCGGTAACTATTCTATTGTGTTGAATACAAATACACTATCAATAGATATTCGTAAGTTAAACACATGGAATGGGATTGGTAATTGGAGCAATGCGGCTAATTGGAGTTCAGAAACATTGCCTGGTACTTCAGAAGTTATTGACATTAATAGTGGAGAAGTTATAATTGACGATGATGTAAGTTTATATCAACTAAATATTCTCCCCGGAGCAAAACTCACAGTCAACTCTGGTAAAATAGCTACAATCCAGCAATTGAATATAAAAAGTGGCAATACCGGTACAGGAACATTTATTGATAACGGAACTTCAAATATTACCACTGCCAACGTTCAACAATATCTTTCAACTGGTCGTAATTGGTATATCTCCAGTCCGGTAATGACTCCTTCAGTAACATCTCTAAATAAAAATACAAATTCATACATAGTAAGTTATGATGAGCCAAAAGGAAATTCAGCACCTTGGAAAACAGAACTGGATACATTAACACGCTGTAAAGGATACATTGCCGTATCTCCGGCGGGAGGAAATGATGTAACGCTGAATTTCAATGGAGTAATAAATAATGGTAATCGATCAATTGCATTAACACGGACTGCCGGACAAACCAAAGAAGGATTCAATCTGGTAGGAAACCCATATCCATCATATCTCGACTGGAGTCTGGTAACAGCCGATCCATTGAATGCAAACATAAGTACAACCATGTGGTTTCGTACTAAAACGACTGGTAATTTATACACTTTTTCTACATACAACAGCACAGGGGAGGTAGGTGTCGCAAATAATGCAACAACAACTATCTCTAAATTCATTCCACCCATGCAGGCTTTCTGGGTTAGGGTTAATAACGGTACTGTCTCAACAAATCTGACTTTTAAAAATACGATGCGTGCACACAGAGACATTAACGGAAATACATTTAAAGCACCTCGATTAGATAACCAACAGTTGCTGCGGTTACAAGTATCAAATGGAACAAACACTGACGAGGCTGTAGTTTATTTCAATACGAATGCATCTAAAGGTTTTGATTCATTCGATTCACAAAAAATGTTTAATAACAATGAAGATATTCCTGAAATTTATACCGTAGTTGAAAATGAAAAATTAGTCATAAACGGAATGAGTGAGTTGAAAAGCGACACCGTGATTCCATTAGGGTTCGTTGCTGGAAAAGAAAAGACCTATGTGCTGACTGTTAACGAAATGAAGAATTTTAGTGAAAGCATAAATATCTTTTTAATTGACAAATTGGAAAACACATCTACTCTCCTAAATGAAGGTGGAAGTTATAGATTTACTGCAGATGTGACACCTGCATCAAGTAATCGCTTTAATCTATTGTTTAAAGTTCCGGCTATATCAACCAAAGTTGAAAACAATTTGAATTCTATTATTTATTCGTATGTTAATTCGGCCAGCCAAATAACAATTATATCACCTGAGAAATCTGAATATTCAATTTATAACGCTGTTGGTCAAAAAATAATCGGTGGCTTTACTACGAATAACTACTTTACGGTAAACAGTAAATTACAAACAGGAATGTTTGTGGTGAAAATTGGAGATAACTACTCAACGAGAGTGATTATCAAATAAGTAAAAATTTGGGCTGCAATTAACAATTTCACTACAAATTAAAGAAACCCCGACTTCAAATTTAAATATCATGGAACATAAAAAACAATATATAGAACCTCAAATTGAGTTGGTGAGGCTAGACAATGATATTTCATTGGCTTTAGAATCTACACCTCCTGAAGGTCCAATGGAATATGGTTATAATAAACCTGAATTTTACAACAACAACAACAACAATCCTATAAAAAATGTATAATTAAATTATTTACTAACTCTTTAAAAATTATTATTATGAAAACTAATTTACTTAAAATGGCAGTCATTATAATGACTCTTGTGATGACAACTTCACTTTCTGCAAGTCGGAAATTGTGTTTAATTGGTGATGCAACCCGTTACGGTTGGGATAAAGGTAATGCGTCGCCAATGATTCAGGACCCGACCAATCCATCAGTATTTTACTACAATGCCTGGCTTAAAACAGGTAATTTTAAGTTTATACTGGAAAATACCGATGACTCATGGCTACCAACATGGAATAAAGCAGATGACACTCACATTGTAAAACGTGCTTCTGGTAGCGATCCAGATAACCAATTTAATATTTTAACTGCTGGAAATTATTCAATTACTGTAGATACTACTACTCTTACTATTTCAATTGTACCAATGACAGAAACAGCAGAAATTAGCTTTAATACTGTATTTATGGTAGGAGATGCAACGCCCAATGGTTGGGATATCGCTAATGCAACAGAATTGACTAAAAGCTCAACCAATCCTTATGAATTTAGTTATTCAGGGGCAATGAGCATTGGTGAATTTAAATTACCTGTTAATAGAAATTCTGGATGGGGTCAGGATTTTTTCATGAAATCTTCAGATACTCAAATGGCACTTCAAAAGTCACCTGATTCTAAATGGAACATAACTGAAACTGGAAATTACACTATAGATATCAATACGCAGACATTAGCTATTTCCATTCAGAAACAAACCACAACAACAAGTCGATTCCCTAACGACGAATCCATTACATTAAAATCAACCATAGTAAGTTCAACATTAAAAGTGAATAATCTAAATTCAGTTAGCTATAAAATCTATAATTTGTCTGGTCTTAAGGTTACTGATGGAATCTCTGAAGGAGAAAACATCAATGTATCTTCTTTAGGAAAAGGAATTTATCTCTTAAATGTCAATAATCAGGTGTTTAAATTCATCAAACAATAAATATTTTCGATAACAAATAAAAAGATAGAATTTAGTTGACAAACGTAGATATCTATCAGGATTCTTTACTTTGAGAATCCGGATAGGTACTGCGTAAACTAATATATGAAAGGACATTTTATTATTATATTCCAAATATAAATTACCTTCTTTAGAGTTCATTTTTCTAAAAAGCCAATAAAACTTACATCAAAAACAAAAGATATTATTTATTGTAACTCTACTTCTTTGAGAGTAAGTTATATCTGACAACAAAACTTTATAAAATACATGAAAAAAATTATTTCTCTTTTTCTAATACTTTTCACTTCATTTTCCATTATTGCAGAAAATAATCCTGTAGCTGACCCCAATGCGATTGTTATATCAGGAGATATGCGCTTTACGGTGTTAACTCCTGAAATGATACGAATTGAGTGGAGTGGAAATCAAATATTTGAGGATCGGGCTTCTTTTTCGGTAATAAACCGTAGACTCCCAGTGCCTTCTTTTACGAAAGAGGAAAAAGATGGTTTCCTATATATAAAAACGGAAAAGCTGACTTTGCAATACAGAATTGGTAGTTTCCCCGGAACATTTAATCCTCCTAGTTCACAAAATCTAAAAATTACATTTCAATTAGATGGACGCGTTGTAACTTGGTATCCATGGAAAACAGATAATCTGAATTTGAAAGGAACAACCCGAACACTCGACAGTTCTAATGGCGATAACAAATTATCAGAAATGGAAAACGGACTTATATCACGTTCAGGTTGGGCTGTTATTGATGAAACTCATGAGCGTCAGGATGGTAGTATTAGCCTAATGTTTGAACCACGTCCGGGAGGAATTGATTGGGTGGCAGAGCGTACGGATAAGACTGCAATGGACTGGTATTTTATGGGTTATGGGCGTGACTACAAAAAAGCACTAAGCGATTTTACGAAAATTGCCGGTAAAATTCCAATGCCTCCCATGTATGCATTTGGTTACTGGTACTCGAAATATGAAGAATATTCGTCTCAGGATTTTAAAGATCTTGTTGGCGAAATAAAACAAAATGATATTCCAATAGATGTTATGGTTGTTGATATGGATTGGCATTATTCAGGAAGTTCTGCCGATGGTGGCAGAGGAGGCTGGACAGGTTGGACCTGGAATACCAGACTTTTCCCAAATCCACCAGAGTTTTTACAATGGCTACATGATAATAATTTAAAAACAACATTAAATCTGCATCCGGCTGATGGAGTTGCCACTGATGAAAATAATTTTAGCACGTTAGCTAATGATTTAAATTTACCTTTGGATAAAACCATTCCATGGCATATTGAAAGTGAAAACTTTTATAAAATGTTTTTTAAAAATATTATTCGTCCTCACGAGAATATTGGAGTTGATTTCTGGTGGTTAGATTGGCAACAAACACTGTTAAGTTCCGAAATAGACAAACTTGGGAATACGTTTTGGCTAAACCATGTTTTCTATAATGACAACAAGTTACAAGACAAAGGACGTGCAATGATTTTTCATCGATGGGGAGGATTAGGTAATCATCGTTATCAGATTGGGTTTTCGGGAGATGCTTACGCAAATTTTCCAACCTTGGCTTTTCAACCTTACTTTACAGCCACAGCTTCAAATGTAGGTTATGGTTATTGGAGTCACGATATTGGCGGACATGTTCAGATTGGAGATAATAATCCGGAATTATTCTTGCGTTGGATTCAATATGGCGTTTTCTCTCCAATATTACGAACTCATAGTACCAAGAATGCCGCTATTGAACGGAGAATATGGAAGTACTCTAATTTCCCATTAATGAAAGAGGCCTTAGAGTTGCGTTACGCTCTGGTACCTTATATTTATACCCAATCTCGAATTACTTATGATACAGGAATCTCAATCTGTCGCCCATTGTATTACGATTCACCCGACAATTCCGAAGCATATAAACATGGAGACGAATATATGTTCGGCAATGATATTCTGGCTGCTCCTATCGTTGAAGCTGCGGATGCCAGTGGTGTGAGCACAAAGTCTATTTGGTTTCCTGAAGGGAAATGGTATGAAGTGTGTAGTGGAGAAATCTTGGAAGGTAATAAAACGTATACACGCACTTTCAGTCAAGCAGATATTCCTTATTATTACAAGGAAGGAGCTATTATTCCTTGTTTCCCCAAATTACCACATTTAAAAAATCGTCCCAACAATCTAATTTTGAAATTTGCTCCGGGCGCAAGCGGCGAGATGAATTATTATGAAGATGAGAACGATAATAATAATTACGAAACAAGTAACTATGCCTTTACTAAAATCACCCAATCTGTAAGCGGGTTGAATGGTATTTATACTATTTATCCAGTTCAAGGTAGCTTTGATGGAATGTTGACCACTCGTAGTTATACAATGGAGTTACTCTCAGTAAATCTTCCAACTGAAGTGAAAATAAACGAAACTGTTTACACCAAAAGTGAATCGGGAGATGATGGAACGTGGAAATATGATAGCGCAAAAAAAATTGCGACAATTTATATCCCTCTGGTCTCTTGTAATGAAAAAACGGAAGTTAAAGTGGTTTTCTCTGACAATCAAACAGCAATATCTTTACCTGAAGCTGGTAAAAAAGCGTATTTAAACTACCATAGAGATACCAACGATTTAAATGTATGTTTTAGTGAACTTTGCGAATCTGTATCAGTTAGCATAACTAATATTTCAGGGAAAAAGATGATGACCAAAAGTTTTAAAAATTCACAGAACGTTTCATTACTTATTCCTTTCAATCAATTAAGCGGAGTTTATATTGTGAGTTTAAACTACGATGGTAAAAAACAAATCGAGAAGCTAATCTTGTAAAATTTATACTAATGAAAAACATTTATTTAATCATTATAGGGATACTTGTTTCATTTTCTCTTTTCTCGCAGGACTATTCACAAGTATATTTAATTGGAGGAGCAACTCCCAACGGTTGGAACAACGGAAGTGCACAAAAAATGACATTGGTTGAATCTACAGCTGAAAGCGCTGTTTTTACTTGGACTGGTGTTTTAACTCAAAGTGATTTTAAGTTTATCAATTCACTCAACACATGGATGCCGTGTTTTAATGCTACTACCGTTAACGAAGCTGTTGTATTGGGGGAAAAGCATAGTTTGGTATATAATACAAATAATAATGCAATAGATTATAAATTCATAATCGGGCAAACAGGTGTTTATACAGTGACAGTCGATTTGAAAAAATTGACTATGTCGGTTATTTCAGGGGCAGTTGACAATTTTGATGAAGTTTGGGTGACTGGAAGCGCTATTCCGAATACGACAATGAAACTCGCAAAGGGATTAGACAATGTTTTTATATACGGTGGTGAATTAAGTCAGGGTGATTTGAAATTTATGTCCACACCAACGCCAGGTGAAAATACAAAGTATTTCGTTCCAGTACTTGAAGACAATGATTTAACCGGGGAAACCTCATTCCGTATAACAAATGATGCCAGCGCTTCAGGTTGGTACGTCACTGTTAGTGACCCATTGTATAAAGTAAAAGTAAATACATTAAGTAAAACTTCAACAGCCCAAATTATCAATACGAACAGGAAGCTCTATATTGTCGGTGGAGCCACCGGAGCCGGTTGGAACGCCGGTAATGCAATTGAACTTCAACAGGATGGGCAAAATAAAACAGTCTACACATTTGATGGTGTACTTAAAATTAGACCCGAAAATGTTGAAAGCAATGCTTTCAAACTTCTTGGACAAATGGACTGGAATCCTATTAGTCTCCACGCAATAAATGCAAATGACCCAATACTTGGAGCAACTTTATATGCAGAAAGCACAAATGGATCATATGCTGACAATAAATGGACAATAGAAGAAAGTCAACAAGGTCGATACATAATTAAAATAAATATTTTGTATGAAGTTATTGAAAGCCAGTATATTGGAAGCGAATCCGCGATAGAGACAATTAATCAGAATAATCTTTTTAAAATTTACCCCATAACGAATGGAATACACATTAGAATGCTTGACAATAATTCTGCGGAGCTGGTCCAACTTATTAGTTTAGATGGACGCTGGATTTATTCTGAACGCAATCTGGGGAATGAATTTAATATAGTGAACAAAAATATTAAAGGAATATTTATTTTGAAAATTGAGAGTAACAAAAAACAATTTGCGAGGCAAATAATAATAAATTAGTTTATAAAATATGAAGATACAATTTTTAAAATTATTATTCCCTATACTTTTAATATCTTTCGTTGTTAAAGCCCAATCCTCGTTTCTTGCCGAACAGGGAGTTGCTGTTTTTTGTCCGGCAG
>CAYONE010000074.1:0-23044 GCA_964405245.1 uncultured Paludibacter sp. | reverse complement strand
ATTTTATATGTAATACTTCATCGTGAATATTTATATTATATAAATTCATCATTAGTTGATTTTTACAATACAGGATTGTGTAAACGAATTGAAACCAATAACATTTTTGGAAGTTTTATTGACATAGTTCATCCTAATTCAAAAAACATTTCATATGAAATATTAGGAAGAGCTGCACATTTATTGGCTGATATGAGTGTACCAGCTCATGTCCACAACGATGATGGATTTATGCCGTTTTTAGTAAACAACTATCCAGATGCAACTATTATAAAGACTTTATATTACACGATGAACCAAATAAGTTCACATTTTGCATCAGATGATAAAGACGGGAATAACTTTTTACCGGAAATCACCAATCATATACTGCAAAAATTTGATGTATGGGGGCAGCCTTTAACTCATCCTGCATCACTTATAGATCAAATAGATATTGCAAAAAAGACTTACCATTTTTGTATTGGTGCAACAGCTACTTTGTTTTATTGGTTTGGACTCAGAACAGGAATGTTTCAAACTCAAATTAAGGATTTGAATTTCAATTGTAAGATACTCAATCCTACATTAACAATTCATGCAGACAATTCTATAACATTATTACCTGGCTTTGAATTTAAAGGAACTGATATGCTACTAACTACTGAGCCAAAAACAAGCACGGGAAGAAGAGTAATATCTGTAACTCCAGAATTTGCACCTAATACAACTATAGTTTTAGATTCATTACCACAAAATCTTCCTATTGACACTATTTTTATTAATAATTAAAACCGAACTATTTTGCTAAAGAGTAATTTAAATAATGACTAAAGTGTAATTTGAATTTAAATAAAAAAAGGATATGAGAACTTTAAAATTTGTATTTATCTCATCTGTTTTATTCTTGCTATTACCATCCTGTATTTATCATTGCGCAGGTTTTCCCGAGGAGTTGAAAGGTTGGACACCGTATACGGAAGGGCAGGTGTTAAGGTTTCAAAGCGACTCGGATCAAATTGTTTTTCAAATTGAATCAGTTAATATAACTAAACCTTATGTTTTTTCGAACAGTATCGAAGAATCATGTGGAGCTAATTATGAATTTAGTTCCACAAAAAATGAATTACCAATGCTTTCTGGCAATTGTGGATTTGCTGATTGTAGCTTTATTTCTGTACATTTTCACTTTATCTTTGAGAATTCAAATGTTAATAGACTATTTTTTGACATTTTCACTAAAGAGAATATGCAAATGGTAGTAAATGAATATAACTTAGATACTTTAAACTATCAACTGAAAAATTCAATAGTATCAAATGTTATTTCAGTTGAAATGACGAAACCAAATTACAATATAGATGTAAATAAAATTTATGTGCATAACGGTAAAGGTTTGGTTGGATTTATTAAAAATGGCAGGGAGTATAAGATTTTGGAATAATTGTTTAAGTATGTAATTCCCTTATGCGAATTATTTTTTTTAATTTTCCCTATTTCTATTTTACTTACAATAATAATAAAAATCATGAAATATATATTGGCAATATTCTTCATTTTTGAAATTTATTTTTGTGCTTTCAGTCAAAAAACTGATACTAATAAAAATGTTTATAACCACGCTTTTTCAAATCAATCATTTTCAAAAAATTCTATCGGAATTGATATTGCTTACTATTATATTGGTTATTTTGATGGTGTCTGTTCCTCAATAAATTATGAACGATATTTAAAAAAAAATATCAATTTAAGAGTTGGATTTGGTTATTTCGCATCACCATTTGATGAGGTTTTCTCTGGATTACATATTCCTGTTTCGATAAATTTTCTGTCGGGAAATAAAAACAATCATTTTGAGTTTGATATTGGTACAAGAGTTTCTTATTTCGAGAATGCGTTAAATTGCTATTGCTTTCCGAATCAGTATATGATTTCGCCAATAATTAATTTTGGCTATAGATATCAAAAACAATCCGGGGGCATTATATATAAAGCTTTAATCGGATTCGATGGTTTAACATTGGGGGCTGGATATGCATTTTGATGTACAATAATCATATTTCCAACAATCACCTGTTCCCAACCGATTGTATCGCATTGTAAGTAGAAAGAGTAAAAAAGCAGGCAGAATAAATTGGTTTACTGTACGATAGAATTCGTACAGCATGGAATGGAAAATGATTGATGCCAAAAGAATGATATAAATCAACAAAAATCAACAGCAATGAAAACAAGATTTATTATAACAGCATTATTAATTATAATGACTTACAGCTGCACAGATTTGTGTAAACTTACAAGTGACGATAAAGATTGGCTTTTAGTAGATTACAAGTCTTTAAACTATCTGGAAAATGATACCAAAACCATAAAAGTTAACACTAACAATAAGGTTTCTAACGCTTGGGGTAGTGAAGGTTGGTTTCCTACCGGTCAAGGAAATGAAGTAGGAAAATCAAATATATATATAAGAGATAGTTTATATAGAGTTGAAATTTCTACTCGTGCTTGCGATAATGGAGGAAGTATTTATTTGTTTAAAAAGAATTATTCACAACAAGTTTTAAGATTTGCTTACTATAAAGATTCAATAACAAACAATACGGTAACTGTTCTGGGCAAAGAATACAAAAACTGCTTTGTATATCAGGATAGCACCTATATTAAAAACCTGACTTTCGTTAAAAACTACGGAATAGTTAACATAGAGTTTCAGGACGGATATAAACTTGAATTAATACCATAAAGCAATGAAAAGAAGATTTTTTATAACAGCATTATTAATTATAATGACTTACAGCTGCACAGATATGTGTAAACTTACGCATGACGATAAAGATTGGCTTTTAGCAGATTATAAGTCTTTAAACTATCTGGAAAATGATAATAAAACCATAAAGGTTAATATTGATAATCATTTTGATGCCAGTTATGGTAGTGAAGGATGGTTTCCTAGTGGTGAAGGATGGGAATGGGGACAATCAACTTTTTATATACGGGATAGTTTGTATATGGTTCACATAAATAGTACTGCTTGCCAAAACATAGGAAATGTCTCCTTTATTCATAAATTTTTTTCAAAACAAGATAAAGGTTTTTTTTACTATAAAGACTCCATAACAAATAGTACGGTAACCGTTCTGGGTAAAGAATACAAAAACTGCTTTGTATATCAGGATAGCACTTTTATTAAAAATCTGACTTTTGTTAAAAGTTATGGAATAGTTAACATTGAGTTTCGTGACGGATATAAACTTGAATTAATACCATAAAGCAATGAAAAGAACAAATGTGTTAATAATATCATTGTTAGTTGCTATTCATGCAATAGCACAAACAACATTAAACTTTCATCCTGAAATGTTTAACAACCTTAACACATCAAAACTTTCCACGAATATCCTGGCGGACAAAGCCGGCTTATCGGAGTTAATACGGAATTTTGATGGCACGAACAATTGTGATACAGCAAAATTGGGCAATTGGCTGTATGCTTATCAAACATTATATACAGGCGATATAGGGATACCCACCATACCATCGCCTGACACTATATTTAAAAAAGTGGTGGATAGCCCTTCGGAAAATATAACTATAGGAGCGCTTTATTATTCATATAATTACATTGATGACGATGCTATCAATAACGGTTTAATACAATTGATCGACACGCTGTTTTATGATGGCGCAGATAATGGGAATCCATATAACGAAGGTATTTGCGCAACCATTGGCTTGTTGTCGCCCGACACCATTTTATGTTCTTCTACCTTTATTACAGAACCAATCAGAGGTAATATAACCGGTAATATAGCAACTGCTCAAATTGACTTTGGCGATGGTAATGGATACATACCTTATACCGGAAATACACAGTACAGTGTTACTTATCCTGCAAGCGGTTATTATATCATTACGTTGAAATTAAATTTAACCAACGGCACTACAGCGTACGCAAAAACAGGAGTAACTGCACTGCCTTCAGTTCCATCTAGAATACTTGGAATTGGCGGATTTCATTCGGATTATCCCTGTGAAGGTTCTAATATTGTTCCTCCAGTAGATGAGAGTATATCGATTACACGTACCGGTTCGATGAACGATGGATTAGTGAAAATATGGTATGGAAAAAACAGCGATGGGTCTGATAAATCCATGATGACTAAACCAATTGTTTTAGTTGATGGTTTTGATCCTGTTCCTATTGAAGTTGCTGATCGATCGGCAGAACAGATTTATTTTGAAACAAATTTTAATAAAACATACAAAACGAATGCATCATATTTTCCTTGTACAGAAGTTCTGAATGAGACAAGAATGGATGATATGAATGAGGGTATAATTGACCGTTTAAGAAAGTTGGGATACGATATAGCTATACTTGATTTTGAATGGGGAGGCAATGATATACTGGAGAATGCTGAAACCACGAAAGAAGCTATAAGAGCAATAAACGCCGAACTTACGGAAAATGGTTCAACTGAAAAATTAATTGTATTGGGACCATCAATGGGAGCGCTGATATCACGCATTGCACTTTCACAAATGAGTAATCATAACACTCGTATTTATATATCGTTCGATGGACCACAGCAGGGAGCATATATCCCCATGCCTTTGCAGGAATTTTACGGATATATGCTTGATATTGCCAATAAAACAGCAACAGCAACTGAAGCTGCTTTATTCTTATTAAACAAGCCTATATCGGTATTAACTGCATCATTGTTTCAAGTTACAATAAATGGAGTTGTGAATAAATACTCACCATTAACTTGTCCGGCGGCTCAACAAATGTTGATGTACCATTATTTAGGGACATCCAACAACCAACCTTTCGCCCCACACAGTATGCATACAAGTTTATACAATAGTATATCCGGCAGTTACCCGGCTGATTGTATGAACGTTGCTATTTCAGACGGTGATGGGCATGGTGGAAGTCAAGAAAATTTTCCAACTGCAGGCACTGATTATTTAGGTTATGCAACAAACGCTACAATAAAAACAAAAATTGAGTTTAAAGAATTACCGCAAACAGGTTCTTTATCCGATTTTATGAATTTTAAAGTGTGGACAAATACCAAGCTGTTTAAATGGAACATTACACTAAATCTTTTAAACAAACAATTTAATTCATATACCACATCAAGTTCCAAATCGTATGAACATGAACCGGGTGGTAATTTCGATTCTAATTCTATGGTCGCAGGGATACTTTCAGATCTAAATAGCGGTTTCTCATATAATAAATATGAATGTTTTATGCCGCTTGCAACAGCCTTTGACTTATCAAGCGGTGTTTCGAATAATATCTTTTCTGAATTTAACATTCCTACCGGCAGAAATTTCACAAAAAATATATATCCTTCAAAATCGCCATTCGATATGTTATATGTATGTAATGAAAATCGTTATCATGTATTACGTGGTCCGAATCCGGAAACAGGAAACAAATCATTACCCGGTTTAACAAAAAACATGACTGATTTTATTGTGTTTTTAGCTGAAAACTCTAAGTATTGTGAAGGTGAGTCGCAATCAAATGTGTATGATATGTATGATATTTATTATAATAATGGAATTCAGAATTGTAATATTGCTTTTAATCAGAATTTTATTGCAAAAGGAATAGTAAAAGAAAGTTATAATAATTCGGCAATTTCACTCTCCAATATTACACTTACTAATACTAATGTGAAAATATACTGTACACAGTCGATTACTCTTGGCCCAAATACAGAAATTGGGAATGGTTGTACTTTTTATGCAGGCGGTAGGGCATGTGAGTAGAATAAAAGTTAAACTTTTCCGAAAGTTTTATAATAAAATCTCATTTTCTTTGTAAGTGTTTTCTGTGTGATTTATATTAATAACTCAACTTTCGCAAGTAAAAATTTAATTTGTAAATACTTGACATATTTGTTGCTAATAAAATGTCTTTGAGGTTTTTGTGCATTCTTTGTGATTTTTGTGTAATAGTATAATTTATAAAACTTATTTTTACATTGAGTTACACGAAGCAGATACAAAGTTTTACAAAAAAATACCAAAAACAATATATATTTGATTATCAATGCTATATCATTAATCAAGACTTGTAATAAATTTATAATTAAGCACATAAACGACTTGCGAAAGTTGAGTTAATAATAAGCGTTAAGTCATCATAAATGAAAATCTCGTAAATAGTAGTTCTTTTTCATTAAACATTTAAGTGAAAATGCTTAAAATAACACTTAGTTAAAGGAAATAAACAAAAAAAATCTGTTTCATTCCCGAATAAAAGTAAAGTGTAAAAACAAGCATAATAGTACCTAAAACTTTAAATAAATGCTTTTAAATACGTTAAAAATTAATCTCTTAAACTAAAAAAAAAGAATATGAAACCAAAATTTTTTGCAAAAACATTTCTTCTTATTTTATTTTTGTCGCTCACATTTTATACAAATGCGTTTGCCGACAACGTTTGTACTGATACCTTATCGGTTAAAGCTTCTGTGGTGTATCCTGTAAAAATTAGTTTTACGCCATTTATGGATGTCAACAAAAATATTGAAATGGTAGTTTATGCTGCCGATACTTCAACCGTAATTTCACGCTTCACCAAACAGGTAAAAAGTGCAACAGACACAACTATTTATATTGGAGAAGGATTGTTTTATTTGGTTAGCCTTACACCTTGGCCATTCGAGTTAAAACCGGTTGGCATTTCAGGAACTAATGTAGCTTCCACAGGTTCATATTATTTAAATAATCTGTTAACTGCTCCTTTCAGAATCAGTCCGCATAAAGTTTTGTGCGAAGGAAAATATATTTTAGAAGCTAACGTGAAGTATAGCGGAACAGGAACTTTGCGTTATAAATGGACGCCGGGTGAAGGGCTGAGTAACGATACAATTCAAAGACCTGTTACGGATATTATAAGTTCAAATACCTATACAGTATCTGTAAGTTCTTCAAATGGTTGTTCTGCATCTGCCTCAGTTTTTGTCGATGTAATGTCGCTCACAGTTAATGCAGGAAATGACACTTCGGCGGTTTTGGGTTCAAGTATAAGCTTGAACAAAATTAAAACCAATTACAATGGCAGCGATAAGCTGAGATACAAATGGACTCCGAACGAGGGACTGAACAACGACACTCTTGAACAACCTACACTTACGGTACAGAAGAATATAAAATATACTGTAACGGTTACAACTCCAACAGGTTGTACAGGTCAAGACGAAATAAATGTAAATGTTGCACCTTTGTCAAAACCTGAAATTGGCATCGTAGGTGTTAGCTCAAACGGCAAAAATCGTTTAGCGTGGAATAAACCGGTTTCGGATATAATAGATTCTTACGCCGTTTATAAAGAAACAAGCGTTACAAATATTTACGATAAAATTGGTACAGTACCTTATGACTCGCTAAGTATTTTTGAAGACAATGCTTCTGACCCCAAAGTTAAATCAAATAAATACAAGCTTTCGGTAATTGATAAAATTGGCTTAGAGTCTGAGTTAAGTACACCCCACAAAACCATACATCTGACAATTAATAGAGGACAGAATAACACTTGGAATCTGATTTGGGAACCTTATGAAGGTTTTGTGGCAGCAACATACAATATTTACAGAGGTACGAGTGTAAATAGCGTAAATTTTCTTGACGCGGTTTCAGCAAGCAGCACTCAATATGCCGATTTTGAAGCTCCCGCGGGTGAAGTATTTTATCAGATTGAAGTTATAAGTCCTCAAATTGTAAGTCCCACTAAAGTGAAAAGCAATCAAGAGGAGAACAATTCAATTTTGTATTCCTACAACTCTTCACGGTCAAATATAGCTTCAAATTTACAAAACGGATTAATCGATTTGGAGAATACAAATACATTGAGAGTATATCCTAATCCGGTTAAAAATATATTGTTTATTGATGCGGAAAATGTTTCTGCTGTCGGATTGTTGAATGTAACAGGTCAGACTTTCAATTATTCATTATTGCCGAATAATTCAATTGATATTTCTGATTTGCCTGACGGAGTGTATTTTGTAAATGTTTTTGATGGTGAAATTTCGCGATTTGCAAGAATAATAAAATTGTAACTTTCGAACTAAGTTAATTATAGTTTTCATTGAGTAAAAGGCTGATTAATTGATTTAAGGTATCATTGATTACTTTACGAACGCAAAACTAAGAAATACAAAAAACTCCCGACCGAAAATTATCAGATTTTTTTGTCGTGAGTTTTTGTAAATATATCAGATTTTTTCTGATTCGAATAATCGAAATCAAATATTTGCTAAATATTTAGGAACTGAATATACGAATATATAGTATGAATAGTTCACAAAAAAAAATCTTTTTGAAATAGTAAATGATAAACGCATAGTGTATCGTTTAAATGATTAAACTTTCGCATGTGTGATGTGTTTTAATTCAGGTATTTACAAATATTGATCTATTTTTTGCTTGCTCTGAACTGTTCCCCTCTTAAAATTATTATTCCTTTTTCTTTCTCCTTAAGGAGAAAGTGCCCAAAGGGCGATAGAGGTGGAGAGGGGTTAGGGGAGAGGTCGAAAGATGAAAATTTCATAAAAGTCATTTTTGTATAACCATTTGATAATCAAATTATATATTTTTCAAATTATCAGAATATCAATAAATTAGAAGCTTGCGAAAGTTGAGTAAATGATATTGCAATTCTTGTAGCAAAGTTAACAAAAAAAAACATTATCTCCGGTTAACTTATTGTCATACAATTAAATGAAATAATTCTATCCTGTTTTTGTTACTCTATCAGACAAATATTCAAATAAAAAACTCCTGACCGAAAATTATCACATTTTCTTGTCGGGAGTTCTTTATTATCACTCTATGTTAAGTTGCATTTTACAACACCATATAGTGTGAGTTGAAGGGTTATTTCACTTTATACACATCCACGCCTTCCACATCGAAGTTTTTAATGAATGTAGCATGTTTGCGTGTTTCCACTTCGGCAAATTTATTAAAAATAAATGCTGATTTGCGGAAAAGATCTTCGGTATCGCGGGTAGCATCAACAATCAGCAGATAGCTCATTATGGTTAGTCCGGCCATTTCCACTAAACGGCGCGCGTGAAAATCGATGTATTCCTGACTTTTAGCTTCCGCAACTCTTTCAACCGAGTTTTCTATCAGTGTTGTCATCGTAATCAGGCGCTTGCGTACCGAATCGAATTCCGGATTGATAGGCAATGATTCGTAATGACGAATTTGTTTCAGATAAGTGCCTGTCATCACATGGCGGATAGCTGCAACCGTCTGTAACTGCGAAGTTCCTTCGTAAATGGTAAGAATGCGCGCATCGCGGTAAATACGTTCGCAGGCATAATCTTTCATAAAACCAGAACCACCGTGTACCTGAATTGCATCGTAAGCATTCTGATTGGCATATTCACTGGCAAACATTTTTACTATCGGCGTAAAAGCATCGGCCAATCTCTGATATTCTTTATAGTCGGCTTTTTCCTCGGGTGTGAGTTTGCGGGTAGCTTCAATGGCTTCGTAGGCTTTGTAAATATCCACAAAACGTGTAGTTTCGTAAAGCAGCGCGCGTGTAGCATCCAATTTCGCTTTCATCATCGAAATCATTTCCGAAACGGCAGGAAATTCGATAATCGGTTTGCCAAACTGCTGACGTTCGCGGGCATAAATCAGCGCTTCGTCGAATGCGGCCTGAGAAACTCCTACTGATTGAGCGCCAACGCCCAAACGCGCACCATTCATCAGCGACATCACGTATTTAATCAAACCCAAACGGCGCGAACCAACCAATTTTGCTGGTGTGTTGGTAAATACCAATTCCGCGGTTGGCGAACCTTTAATACCGAGTTTATTTTCGATACGGCGTACTTTTACAGTGCTGTCGAATTTATTATCCACCACAAAGTATGATAAACCGCGACCATCGCTGGTGCCTTCCTCGGAACGCGCAAGCACTAATTTAATATGCGCATCGCCGTTGGTAATAAAGCGTTTTACACCGTTCAGATACCAAATTCCGTCTTTCTCATTGTAGGTGGCTTTTAGCTGTACTGCCTGAAGGTCGGAACCGGCATCAGGCTCAGTTAAGTCCATGGAGCAAGTATCGCCCTGACAAACACGTGGCAGAAATTCATCTTTAATGCTTTCGTCGGCAAATTCGGCAATGGTTTCGGCGCAATCCTGCAATCCCCATATATTTGCAAAACCTGCATCGGCACGCGAAACCATTTCGCCACCCATAACATAAGGAATCATTGCAAAGTTCAAACCGCCGTACTGACGGGGCAAAGCCATACCGTAAAGCCCTGCCTGCGCAAGCGCATCGTGGTTTTCGCGTGTTCCACGGGCATAAACTATTCGGTTGTTTTCCACTCTCGGACCTTCATGATCCACACTTTCGGCATTCGGAGCGATAATATCCCCACAAATTTCACCGATAATTTCCAGAATGCGATTGTAATTATCTATAGCATCTTCAAAATCGCGCGATGCATAATCATATTTATCCTTGTCGGCGAAGTTCTGCTCCTTGAGCGTAACTATTTTTTGCATCAGCGGGTGCGAAAGCTGAAACTTTAATGCCGGATTGTTGCTGTAGTAGTTCATAATATGAATGACCCCCAACCCCTAAAGGGGAGTAAAAGAGGAATTGTTATTTATTAATATATCGTTTTCTGTCCCATTTTTTAATATGAATTGAGAAATTCTTATTCCCCTTTAAGGGTTAGGGGTAGTATTTATTTACTGTTTTTCTTATAATATTGTATCATTTTCGGAATCACTTCTTCCACCGTGCCGGTAATTACATAATCGGCAATAGCGTTAATTGGCGCGTGAGGGTCGCTGTTAATGGCAATAATCATTGCACTTTCCTGCATACCGGCAATGTGCTGAATCTGCCCTGAAATTCCACATGCGATATACAATTTCGGACGTACGGTTGTGCCAGTCTGACCAATCTGGCGTTCATGTTCAGCCATTCCTGAATCCACTGCGGCGCGCGATGCGCCAACTTCGCCACCGAGCACATCGGCAAGGTCGTAAAGCAGTTTGAAATTTTCTGCGCTTCCCATTCCGTAGCCACCGGCTACAATAATAGGGGCAGCTTTCAGATTAACTTTCGATTTCTCGATATGGCGTTCAATTACTTCAATTACGAAGTCAGTATCCGACACATATTTTGAAACGTCTAATTTTTTTGTTTTTCCGGCATATTTCGGATCGCGGATTTCTTTTTTCATTACACCTTCGCGTACGGTTGCCATTTGTGGACGACAATCGGGGTTTACAATAGTAGCCACAATATTTCCACCAAATGCCGGACGAATCTGATACAATAGATTTTCGTAGGTTTTTCCAGCTTTTTTATCTTCGTAAGTTCCAATTTCCAATGACGTACAGTCGGCAGTTAATCCGCTGAAAAGCGCTGAAGAAACACGGGGACCTAAATCGCGACCAATGGAAGTTGCTCCCATAAGCGCAATTTGTGGTTTTTCTTCTTTAAAAAGATTTACAAGTAACGATGTGTGTGGAAGTGTGGTGTAAGGCGACAAACGTTTGTCATCGGCCAAATATAAAGTATCAACACCGAAAGGGAAAACCTGTGCTCCAACGCCATCGAGTTGATAGCCGGCAGCCACAGCTTCGAGTTTACATTTCAACTGATCAGCAAGCGAACGACCCTTGGTGAGCAGCTCAAGACTGACATCGCCTACAATGCCATCTTCTATTTCGAGATATACAAAAATGTTATTCATTCTATTTCAGGAGTTTTTTTAAAAATTGTCTGTGTAAATGGGTTTGAAGAGTTTGAGAGTTTGACCAGTGCCGACACTTCGGGAGTTCTCAGGATTTAGAGTTTACTTTCTACAAACTACAAACAGTCTTTAACCTATTGTATGATTAGCAATTAGTTCTTTCATCAAATCTTCAATTTCGCTATCAGTAGCTGTCAGTTTTTTGCTTTCTTTGGCTGTGAAAACCACACTTTCGATTTGTTTTACTTTTGTAGGAGAGCCGGATAATCCCAGCCATTTAATATCGTGCTCGATATCATTCACGCCCCATTCGCTGATGTTCAGATAAGGAAATGCTGAAAATAAATCGGTATAATCAGAACCGGCATCCTGTTTTTCGGAAGGTGTTGCCGCACGTTTGTATTTTAGGGTAAGTTTCGCGTGGCGCGGACGGCAGGGAGCTGCTGAACCATTTACAGTAACAACTATAGGCAGATTTCCTTTAACAACTTCTACTCCACGCTCCAAACGGCGTTTAACAGTAATTCTGTTATCGGATAAATCCAGAATTTCTTCGGCATAAGTAATTTGAGGAAATCCGAGTTTTTCGGCAACCTGCGGACCAACCTGTGCAGTATCGCCATCAATTGCCTGACGACCACAGATAATAATGTCAACTTTTCCGATTTTGCGAATTGCGCAGGCAAGAGCGTAAGAAGTAGCAAGAGTGTCGGAGCCTGCAAACTCACGTCCGCTTAATAAATAACCGCCATCGGCACCCCGATACATACTTTCGCGAATAATTTCGGCAGCGCGGGCAGGTCCCATTGAAAGCACATGAACAGTAGCGCCTTCGATTTTTGATTTTAAACGGAGAGCCTGTTCAAGTGCGTTTAAATCTTCGGGATTGTAAATAGCAGGCAAAGCTGCACGATTTACAGTACCGTCGGCTTTCATGGCATCTTTCCCTACATTACGCGTGTCAGGCACTTGTTTGGCAAGAACAATAATGTTAAAACTCATTGAAATTTAATTTTTGTGTTTATCGTATATTTATAAAATTTTTTGGCTAATTTTTGTGAGCGTTCCCGCGAGAAAAACGAAGTTGCAAAAATAGCATTTTTTACTATTGCAACAAGTAAAAATTGCACAAAAAATTAAAAATGTGCATGTTTTAAATGAAATGTAAATTTAAAATTGGAAAATCTGTGCATCGAGGAAAACAATCGTTTTACAATCCCAACCTCAAACTTCAGAAAAAGAAATTCTTTGTTTTATCGAAATGATATTTTGATTATATTTTTTTAAACCTAACATTATTCAATAAACAATTTCAGAAGTATTATCTTTGTAAGAAGATTGAAACCGAAATATGAATAAACTTCAAGACAATAAAAAAACAGCTTTGAAATGGATTTTTTCGATAGTTGTGGCGCTTTTGATTGCAAGTACAGGATATTTTTTGCTGAAGAATTCGTCTTGGCGCGCTGCATTTGAAATTACCGATGATTTGGGTGGTAATATTTTTCCGTCAGCAATTTTGTCGGTTGCTACAACTGATGCACAGGTAATTATGCCTGTTGATACAATGTATGTTGGCAATCCGAAATCGTACATTGCAATCCGAATCCGTTCGGGCAAAGCGTTTAGCAGGGTGAGAGTAGATGTGGATGAAACCCGATTTTTCAAGCGTTCGGTATCGGAATTTGTTTTGGACAAAGCAAGCGCAGACTATGTAATTTATCCTGATATCATTTGGGATTATGAAGCTCTGAAGCAAAATAATCAGGCTGTGCCCATAAGTGTGGCAATAACAGCCGAAGTTAACGGAAAAAAACTCGGGCAGCGTGTGCGTACGTTATCAGTACGCAGTATAAATGAATGTTTGTTGGGTTACTACACCAATGGTAAAAAATTTCACGACACCGGAATATTTTTCGCAGCTTATGTCAACGAAGATCATCCTATGATTGATCAGTTGCTGCGCGAAGCTCTGAATACACGTATCGTTAACCGGTTTTTAGGTTATCAGGCTGGTGGCGCTCCGGCTGTTGACAAGCAGGTTTATGCTTTGTGGAACGTGTTACAAAAACGAAATTTTCGTTATAGTTCAGTTTCAAATACAAGTTTATCGAGCAATGTTGTTTTTTCGCAGCGTGTACGTACCTTCGATGACGCGCTTAATTCTTCGCAAATAAACTGTGTGGATGGAACTGTTTTGTTTGCTTCATTGCTTCGTGCAATAAATATTGAACCAATTTTGGTGCGTACGCCCGGACATATGTTTGTGGGTTATTATACCGACTCAAAGCGCACCGAAATTAATTTTCTGGAAACTACAATGATAGGCGATGCTGATTTGGACGATTTTTTCCCGGATGAGCAACTTGATTCTACTATGGTAGGTAAATCTCAAAATCAAATGTCGCGCATAACATTTGATAAATCAAAAGAATATGCCAATAAAAAATATAAACAATACGAAGAAGGCATACATTCAGGGAAAGTTAATTTCATGTTTCTTGAAATTTCAAAGGAAGTTCGAAGAAAAATTCAGCCGATTGGGAAATAAGTAACGTGTTAATTAAGTGTCAATTAATCTGCTGATTACAAAATTAATTGAGAAAATTTTCATTTAAGCGTTGTATATCGCCCCAGTTTTTACCGACCATATTCTCCACCGCCATTTAAATACGAATATCTTATTAGTTTTGATTTGGTATGGAAGTTTAAGATTATCAAATAAATCAATAACCATAAAGAAAAAAAGGAACGTTTCACGGTTAGAAACATTCCTTTTTTAATTTGTGAGAAAAATACTTTCTTATTCTTTTGGTTTCATTACCACTTCAATTACATTACCCTGATCGGTAATTTTCTTCAGTGTTGATTGTATGAGTGAAGGTGAAAGCGCTTCTACTGCTTGCTTGTAATCGTTCACCAAATTCAATTTATCCTGATAATACAAAACAATAGCAGATTGCCACCAATTGTTTTCACGCAGGTCTTCCTCAAATTTTTTCAACAGGTTTTCTTTCACTTTTTGCAAATCGTCTTCACGAGGTCCGTTTGCAACTATTTCGTTTACTTCCTGATGGATAATTCCGATTAATTTCTGCTGTTTTTCCGGGTCTGTATCGAATTGCATCATAATTATTGCTTCATCAATAGGAGTATTGTTTATGGAACCTCTTACACCTACTCCATAAGAACCACCTTCTTTTTCGCGGATACTTTCGAGGTATCTTATATTTAAAATACTTCCAATAGCATTCATAGTTACGCGATTTTGCATGTTGTATGGAATTTTGGCATTATAAAGGATGTAATTCGATGCTTTTTTCACTTTCATTTCCTGATTGAAATAGTTGCTAACTTTTCCTTGTGGTTTGCGCACTTTATCATCATCGTAATTTTCGATTATCTTTTTAGCTTTTATTCCACCAAGATATGTCAGAATCGCATTTTTTACCGCAGGATTTTCTTGGTCAATTTTACCTGTAAAAATAAATGTAAAATCTGACGGTGATGCAAAACGCTGTTTGAAAATAGCAAGTGCTTTATCCTGATCAATTTTTTCAGCGGTTTTTAAATCCATAATAATCGTGCGCGGACTATGACCGTTAACAGTAAGACTTACGGAATCAGAAAACGCGTATCGGGGATCGCTGGAACGATTTGCCAAGCTTGTTCGCATCATATTTTGTAAAGATGCATAAGCATTATCGTCCTTACGAGGCGCCGTGAAATTCAGGTAAACAAGTTGAAGCATTGTTTCGAAATCGGCAACTGACGATTTTCCGTTAAATCCTTCAGAATATTGACTTATATAAGGATTTGCTGAAGCAATTTTTCCTGTAAGTAATTTACCGAGTTCAATCTGGCTGTACTGACCCAAACCATTATTACTAATTACACTTGCAGCCATAACTCCCGAAGGTAAGTCACTTGCATCTTTTACTTTCGATAAACCACCATAACTGTATGCCGACATTAGAATTTCGTCGTTTTTAAATTCGGTAGGTTTAAACACTACGGTTACTCCATTACTGAGTTTCCATTCTGTAGTTTCAAAACTGCTGTTTTGCGAAACTTTTTTAATCTTACCTGCTTTAGGAGCTTTTTCAATAAGGGGTTTATTAAGGTCTTCTTCAGCTTTTGCAGTAAGTTCAGCTTTTTTTGCGCTGTCAATCGCAGCTAAAATCTGTTCGTTTGAAGGAATAATTACTGTGGCCTTTTCAGGAGCCATAAATGAAACTATCAAATTTTCATCTGTAACATAGCGTTTAGCAACCTGATTTACCATATCAAGAGTCAACATAGGCAATATCTGCTTCAACGTTTCAAATTCCCATTCAATTCCCGGAATTGGCTCAGCATTCAGAAAATGGCGGTAATATTCCTGCACCAAATTTCTGTTTTTCTGATTGTCGCGGTCGTTATATGCATTCTCAATTCTTTTAAGCAAGTCAGTTTTAGATCTTTCAAATTCTGAATTAGTAAAACCATAGCGTTTCATTTTTTCAGCTTCGAGCAACATGGCGTTCAACCCTGTAAGTTCTTGTCCTTCTTTAGGAACTGCAAGAAATTGGAAAGCATCTTTCGATTTTACCAATTCGCCATAATATGCATAACCACCCACGAATGGAGCATCAGCCTGTTTTGTAATTTCGTCGATACGATAACCCATCATTGTAGAAATCAAATTATCAATTACACCTTTCATGTAACCACCCATCGATAATTTAACTTCAACAGGTAATTTATCGTGCTTATATTCCAATTCTATGCGCGTCATACGTGCTTCTGGATCTCTAACTACAGCAATAATAGGGTCAACATTGTTAAGAATTGGATAAATTGGGCGTTCACCAGCATTAGGCTTGGCTTTAATATCGGCAAACATAGTTTTAATTTTTGCCTCAATAGCATCAACATCCACATCGCCTACAACGAGTATTGCCTGCTGATCCGGACGATACCATTTCTGATAATAATCGCGAAGTGTTTTATAACTGAAATTGTTGATAACTGCCGTATCACCTATTACATCGCGTTTTGCATATTGCGATCCGGGATATTTTAATTTATTTGATTCTTTCCACATGCGGCGTTCAGCACCCGCACCTGTACGCCATTCTTCGCGAATTACACCACGTTCGGCATCAATTTCTTTGTCTTCGAGCAAAACAAAGCTTGACCAGTCATGAAGCACAAGCAATGCACTGTCGATAATTCCCTGACGAATTGTAGGCACATCCGAAAGATTATAAACTGTTTCGTCGAGCGAAGTGTAAGCATTGATATTGGAACCAAACTTCACACCTATTTTTTCAAAATAATTGATAATTCCTTTACCGGGGAAATTTTTTGTGCCGTTAAAACACATGTGTTCGAGGAAGTGCGCCAAACCATTCTGGTCGTCGTTTTCGAGAATTGCGCCCACGTTTTGGGCAATATAAAACTCAGCCCGTTGTTTGGGTTGCTGATTGTGACGGATGTAATACGTAAGCCCGTTATCGAGTTTTCCATAACGTACTTTCGGGTCAATGGGTACAGGAGGAGCCTGTTGCGCGCTAATGCCTGCCGTAATTAACAGTAAAAAAAGCAGACTCAAAATTCTGAAACTTTTCATTTTTTGATTCATTGATTTTTATTTGATAAGATAAATAATATTGAAACTGATTATTTTGAGAATATAAATACAAAGGAACTGAATATTTTTCAATTTTTCAGTTCTACTAAATAAATAAATGTTAAAAAATATGCTTTAAACATTATGAACATACATTTGTATATATTTTTACAACAAAAATTTCAAACAATTATGGCAGAAGAATTACACATACCCGATAATATTTCAAAATCCGAAAAATACGAAACTTTAATTCCGCAAATTAAAGAGCTTTGCAATGTAGAAACAGACCTGAGAGCCAATCTTGCCAATATCAGCGCAGCTTTGCACTCAACCTTTGGATGGCTGTGGACAGGTTTCTATCTTGTTAAAGGAAACGAACTGGTTTTGGGTCCGTTTCAGGGTCCGGTGGCATGTACCCGCTTAAAATTTGGGCGCGGTGTTTGCGGTACGGCATGGAAAGAAAAACAGAGTCTTTTAGTTCCTGATGTAGAAAAATTTCCGGGACATATAGCTTGTAGCAGTCTTTCTGTTTCTGAAATTGTGATTCCAATTTTTCATAAATCGGGCGAAGTTTTTGGCGTGTTGGATGTTGACAGTAAGGAATTTGGTGTATTGGATGAAGTTGATTTGAAGTATCTGGAGGAAATTTGTGGGTTTATAAGTGAGATAGTTGGAGATGAATAATTTCCAGCTGATTACCGAATTATTTGAATAAAAAGTTCTTATATTTGTAACGTAACTTCATAAAAAATTACATCTAAAAATCGGCATATAACACATTTACTTTCTCAAAGTTCCAAAACTTCCGAATAGCTTAAAAATTAAAAAAACTATCATCTGAGTATCTAATGGAATTACAACTTATTCAGAGCAAGATTTATCAAATCAGAGGATTTAAAGTAATACTTGACAAAGACCTTGCAATAATGTATGAAGTAACCACAGGGAATTTAAACAAAACTGTTAAACGCAACGCTAACAGATTTCCTGATGATTTTATGTTTCAATTGACCAATGAAGAATTTGACTTGATATTCCAAAATGGAATATCAAGTTGGGGAGGAACATGAAAGCTACCTTATGCATTTACTGAACATGGACTAGCAATGTTTGTGGGAATATTAAACAGCTCGAAAGCTATTGAAGTAAATATATTGATTGTTAGAGCATTTGTTTCACTTCGTCAGTTTGCTCTCGGTTATGCAGAACTCAACCAGAAAATTGAAAATTTTATGATTGAAACAAATTTGCAGTTTAGCGATATTTATCAGGCGCTTACCGAAATGGCAAGCCAAAACGAAAATAATAATAAACCCAAAAATCCTGTAGGCTATATAACATACAATAAATGAAGTTCTCCTCTTGTGTTCCAACTTCGTACTTTAAAAATGCATTTTGTAATTCTTTGTATTCTGATAAGATGTATTTTTATGTTTTATTTTATATACTGACTAATCAGACTAAATCAGTTTAAAAAGAATTTACTTTTCCAAAGTTCAAAAACTTTGGAAAAGTTGTATTGCTGAATAGAATTTTCAATCCCGACAAATTCGCGAAAAATCTTCAATCCCGACAAAAATAGGGACAAATTAACTTAACAAAAAATTATTCCATCATTTTACTTTCCATTTCTCTGAAAGTCTTTTGTTGTAACGTCACATCGGCAGCGGTATAATTATCTCTACCTTTTAAACGGGTAAATACATGAATTTTCGAGTTAATCATTTCTACATCGACTTTTGCGCCTGTAGGCGAATGCATTCCTTTATATATCATCACCGCACCTACAGGATCGGCGCTACTGTCTTCATTACTTTTGAAAATTTTAATGTAAGTACTTTCAGGGAATGTAATGCCTTGCTGTAATTGTTTACGTACGTCATCAATCAACTCCATAAGCTGTTTAAGCGATTCCTGCGGACGATAATAATACCATTTTCCCGCTTCGCCGGTTTCTACTCCCGTAGTTGAAAACCCAAGCACAGGACCAAGCATTCCAATCAAGGTAAGTTGCTTGTTTGCTGGCACAATTATCGGATCAATTAAGAAAAAACCTTTAGGTAACGTATATGCATCGAAAAAACCGGAGTTTATCATGTCAATTATCAGTGGAGCGCCTGTTGAAGAGCCTGCAAAGTATATTTTCCGAAATCCTTTTAAACTTAGTTTTATATATTCATCAATAATGGAACTTTGCCAGACTTTCCAAGTTGCATCTTTAAAGTCAGTATAAGTACGTCCGTGTCCGCCAAGCAGTACCTGCGAAACATAAAATGTTTTGGCAGAATCGGCAAATTCGCGTAACTCGTCCCACTCGAAAGTAGTTGCCGAATATCCGTGCGCGGCAACAATTACCGGCGTATTCCTTTGTTGCTCGGTTGGCTCGGGTATATACTCCGAAACAAGATAATTTTCGGGATGGTACAGCGATAAATCAAATATCTTATTGCCATCGAGCATGGTTTCATTGTCAATTTCTGGCTGCGGATTACAGGCAATTAGTGAAGTTATTGCCGAGATAAAAATCAGTATCTTTGTTTTCATATTATCAAGTTTATTTGCTGAAAAGTTTACCTAAATCGTACAAAACACTTAACCTGGCATATACGGGAAATAATGTTCCGGGAACATTTATTCCATTGCCGTTTATCACATTATAACCTCCGGTTAGCCCTACTGATAAGGGGAATTGAAATTTATATACCACGCCAAATTCAGGAGCTACCATTATCGATTTGGAAGGTAGCGAATTAAAAATACTTTCCTCGTAATTGGCCATAAAATATCCTGTAGTGATCCCTGCAAAAAGCTGAAAAGGATGTTGCGCACGGAAACGCCAGTCCAAACCCAAAAGATAAGAATCCTGTTTAATTGCATTGCTGCCTAATGCGCTTCCAAGCCGGCTGGTAATGTACGAAAGCTTTACATGCAAGTGTCGGTTCAGAAGAAAATCGGCGGCAAAGTCAATCCCAATTCCGTTTTCACTGTAAAGCTTCAGCGTTTGCTGGCTAACTAATCCAATGCCAAGTTCATAAGAACTTTCTGAATTGTTTTGCGAATGCAAAAACTGCAAAACTGCAAAACTGAATAAAATAATTAGAATTTTAAGTTTCATAAAATTGATTGTTTATTTCTGAAAATGTATAACATTGAGTAATGTTATTAAGTTTATTGAAGCCAATTTTTGTCGATTAACCAACAAAATATACACACGAAAAGTTGTTAATCGTAAATTGTAAATAAATTTACCTTATCGCTTCAATATTTGCCTGATTCACCACTTCTTTTCCTGCCGGTTCGTACATAAATGCAATCCGGACGGCGTAACGTTCTTCAACTTTACCGCGAATCACTTTCATGGTGCTGTTCACCAATCCGTTTTGTTCGGTAAAAGGTTCACCAATAATTGCAAGGGCACTTGGTAACCAACGTTCAGGAAACATTCCTTCATGTTTTCCGCCTTTTCGGTATGCGTTAATTTCACGCTGAAGTTTATTTAAAGCCATTTCTTTAGCTTCATTACTATCCCAGCTTAATTCAGGCTTTTTACGATGAACATAGCGTTTTAACGCTTCTTTGTTAGGTACAACAATTGCTGTAGTATAAGGATTTTGATTATTGTAAAGCACAACCTGATCAATAAAATACGAGTTTTCTACAATCGCTTCCTCAATTCCTTCAGGACTGTATTTTTCGCCATCGCCCGAGATTAACAAACTTTTAAACCTTCCCATAACATAAAGAAAACCATCATCATCCATATAACCCATGTCGCCGGTGTGCAACCAACCATCTTTTATTGTTTCGGCTGTGGATTTTTCATTACGGTAATAGCCTTTCATTACGTTTTCGCCTTTAATCACAATTTCACCTTTCTGATAATTTGGAAGCGAATTTCCGTTATCGTCGCAAATTTTCAGTTCAAGCGGTTGCACCAAATAGCCTGATGAACCAAGTTTATGACGTTTTTGTCCGTTAGAAGAAATTATCGGAGTAGCTTCGGACAGTCCGTAACCCTGAAACATTGGCATGCCTATAGCATAAAAAAATCGTTGTAAATCTATATCCAACAAAGCTCCACCACCAATAAAATACTCAAGATTTCCTCCAAACCCTTCACGTATTTTTTTGAATAATATTTTATCGAAAAGGCTTAAAAGTGGTTTTTTTAGAATTTGAAGTCCTTTTCCTTTATTAAATCCTTCTTTGTTAAAAGAATATGACATATTCATAGCAACATTAAAAAGCCAGGTAATCACCGGACCTTTAGCATGAATACCTGAAACTATATTTTTTCTGAAGTTTTTTGCCAGCGTTGGCACACTCAACAATAAATTTGGTTTAATTTCCTTGATGTTGACAGGTATGTTTTTAAGTGTTTCCATGCCTGTTTTACCCGATTGAACCGTTGCCACACTTGCCCCGCAGGCCATAAAACTGTAAAATCCGGCTACGTGCGCGAAACAATGATCGAGTGGAAGAATAATAAGCGTTTTAAAAGTAGGTGGAATTGTCATCAAGGTTAGTGCCTGTTCTACATTTGCAGTGTAATTTCGGTGTGTTAACATTACACCCTTGGGATCGGCAGTAGTTCCTGAAGTATAACTTATGGTTGCAACGTCATCGGGCTGAATAGTTTTTGCTCTCTCAATTACACTTTCAGGATTTTTTTTCAAAAATTCTTCACCGTTTAGCATTAAATCTCTCAAGGGAAGTTCTTTTTCTTCATACGAAGCTTGCTCATCAAGCAATATTACCTTTTCTATATCAGGCAACAATGCAGCAATTGTTCTAATCTTTTTTAGTTGTCCACCCGAAACAAATATAATTTTAGACTCAGAATGAACAAGCCGGAAAATAAGATCGTTACTCTCTTCAAGTTTAATGGATAAAGGAACATTGGTAGCGCCTGTATAGAGAATACCAAGTTCGCTGATAATCCATGCATTGCGACCTTCGGATAGCAAGGCAATTTTATCACCGTTTTTTACACCCAACGAAAGCAAACCGGCAGCAACAATCTGAGCCTGTCGGCGTGTTTCTTCGTAAGTTATCGATGCATATTCTGTTTTATATTTTTCCCAAAGGAAAGGATTTTTAGCGTATTTATCAACGCTCGAATTCAATAAATCAATAATGGTTGGTTTGTGTTTTTCCATGATTTTCTGCTGATTAGCTGCGAATTGTTTTTTATTATTTCAGACATTCGGGCGATAAAGTTAGAGAATTTAATTTATTGAAACAAGAAATGCGATTTATGTAAGATTTAACATCATATTATGATAGTATTTAATTGCAAATGCTCTATTTTTGTAAAAAAACAAATTGTATGCAAACAATAACTTTAAAAATTAGTGATAAAATTTACGAAAAACTGATGTGGTTATAAAGTAAATTTGGCAAAGATGAATTGGAAATTGTTTCTGATAATACTGCATTTTTAAAGACGCAAAAATATCTTCAATCCGAACTTAAGGAAATAAAAAACGGTGATACAGTATTTCATGAAATTGATGAACTTGACAAAAGATTAGAAACTATAATCAGAAAAAATGAAACAATTATTTCTAAGCACATGACAAAAAATATATATATATATGATATTGAATAAAATAGAACGCGGATTGAGCGGATTAATCACGAATTCTCGGAGATTTTATTCAGATAATTCATTTTA